>CAVHKC010000283.1:0-2022 GCA_963636455.1 Ruthenibacterium lactatiformans | reverse complement strand
CGGCTGTACTGCGTGATTGTCGCCTCCGTCAATTCGCCTTCAATATTCAAAATATTTTCGCCTCTTTTAAAAACGAGCTTGTCATAATCACCCGAAACAAGCCTGTTTTTTAATATTCCGTCCGAATCGTAGGCTTCCATTGCTTCGGAATCGATTATTATTGTGTTTTCCGTATCTCCCATCTCAACAACGAAAATCTGAATGCCTTCTTGGTATATGTTCACAGTGCCCGAAGCCGTGAGGGATATTTTAGGCCTTGCAGTTGTGTTTCCGCTGTTATATACAGAAACATCACCTCCGTACAATGTAAGCGGTTCTTCATCAACGCTTTTTTTGAAAGGCTGCACATGAAATGTAACCGTTGCCGTTTTAAATCTGATAAGCCTTTGAAAGTCTATTTGCCCGATTATCTGATAATTGTAATATTTGTCGCTTTCGTTTGAAAAAACTGCCTTTCCTTCGGAATTGAAAAAGGCGATTATTTCATCAATGTCATAATCGCCGTAAAGTCCTATTGAAATTTCCCTGTCATATGCCGCATAGCCTAACTTTGTTATTTTATCGCCGTCCCTGCCGTCTGTTTCTTCTATGCTTGTTCTTACAGAAGGCTTTGTTATTGGCGGCAAAGACTGTATAAGCAAGCCGTTTATTGATGACGAGTTTTCGCCGTTAAGGATTATATAATTCATATCTGTCCACTCCTATGAATAAATAAGCTTTGTTACGGTCTTGTCAACAAACTGCCCCGCAACTTCATCGTCGAGTTCAATCTTCATTTCGCTAAGTGCCTGCTTGAACGCCGAAACCATATCAATCTGCCTTTCTGCCCTGAGCAGCGTTTTTGCGCTTGTTCCTGTTGCTTCTTGCGCCGTTTGCGGAATCGAACACTGGATGTCTTTTGTGACTGCCTTCATTTCGTCTGTAAATCCGACACCCAAACCCTGTGCCATATAGTCGCCGATTTCTGCAAACACTTTTGAAGGCGATGCGATTTGCATTCTTGCCTTAACATCCGCAACAATTCTATCCATCATTGCATTCATGGTGTTTCTTACTTCCCACTCCTGCGACAAAAAACCTTGTGCTACACCCTGCGCCATGTTTGTTCCTGCCGTCTTGAATGTTTGTGTGGCATTTTTTACCGAACTGCTTGCCGTTGTCATAAGCTTTTTAACCGCATTGGTAAGCGTTGCGCTTGCCCCCTGCAATCCTTTTGTTATGTATTCGACAATCGTTTTGCCTATCTTGTTATACTGTGCGGCTGCGCTGTTGAATGTCTTCAGGATGCCTTGCAGGACCTGATTAGCCTTTGATATAACACTTTGCGAATTGCTGTTTATGCCCTGTGCAATCTGTACGGCAATGTTCTTTCCTGCTGTCTGCATGTTTGTGTTGTTTGCATTAAAGGCATTAACGATTGTCTGCGCCAAAGTATCGGAAACCGATTTCAAATTGGAGGTTTCGTTTTTCATTCCGTTTTCAAGGCCTTGCACGGCATAAGAACCGATTTGCTGCATAACTACCGAAGGGCTGTTGATATCCAGATATTTTTTGACAGCAGCCACAATCTCGTTTGCCGACATTTCGGAAGTGTCTGCAAGTGCCGGGATTTCTTCTTCCATACCGACAAGCATTCCGGTCAAGGCTTCCTTTCCTGTATCCTGCATTTCCGGTGCAAGTCCTTCAAATGCGCCTAAGATACTTGCCGCAGTTTCCTGCGAACTTGTGCTTATTTCGCCGCCTGCCGCTTTCGTCTGCGCAATCATATTGAGGAATGCGCCTGCCGTTTGCCTGTCCATTTCGGACAGCGATTCAAGATATGTGTTCTTCATGGACATATTGCTTAATGAATACCATTCCATGCCCATGTTTTCTGCGCCTGTCTTGGCATTGTTTGTAAGCTCCTGCCATTTGGCAGCATCGGCGGCAACCCATTCGGCGGACTTTTCGCCTAAAAGTGTCAAGCCTTGTGTGTAATAGCTTTTGTTTTCTTCCAATCTTGCGGCATTTTCTTCTTTAAGC
>CAVHKC010000282.1:0-2024 GCA_963636455.1 Ruthenibacterium lactatiformans | reverse complement strand
TATCGTATCCCTTGCTTTTCTTGCAGCATCCCTTGCCCTTTGCGAAAGGATTGCCTTTTCGCAGATTGTTTTTGCAATTTGCGGATTTTGCTCCAGATAATATGTAAGCTTTTCACTCACAACAGACTCAACTGCCGCTCTGGCTTCGGAATTTCCTAATTTTTGCTTTGTCTGTCCTTCAAATTGAGGATCTTCAACCTTAACCGAAACAATTGCGCTCAGTCCTTCTCTTATATCCTCGCCTGTAAGATTCTCTTCTTTTTCCTTGAGAATCTTGTTCTTTCTTGCGTAATCATTGAAGATTCTTGTAAGAGCCCTTTTAAGTCCCTCAAGGTGCGTTCCTCCTTCGGGAGTATTTATGTTGTTTACGAATGTATAAATTCCTTCGTTATATCCGTTGTTATGCTGAAGTGCAACTTCAACCAAAACATTGTTTTTGCTGCCTTCAAAATAAAGAACATCTTCATATAAGGGCGTTGTGCTTCTGTTGATATACTGCACAAATTCCTTGATTCCGCCTTCGTAGTGGAATGTTTGTTCCTGTTCTTTTTCGGGTCTTTTGTCAACAAGCCTGATTTTCAGGCCTTTTGTAAGAAAAGCCATTTCACGAAGTCTTTGCTGCAAAATTTTATATTCGAAAACTGTTTCTTCAAAAATTTCCTTATCCGGCTGAAAGGTTACCTTTGTTCCGGTTTCATCTCCACAGTCTCCCAGAATTTGAAGTTCTCCTATCGCATGTCCCCTTGAATACTGCTGATAGTGGATTTTTCCTTCTCTTTTGATATAGACTTCAAGTTTTTCGGACAGTGCATTAACAACGGATGCACCCACACCGTGCAGTCCGCCCGAAACCTTATATCCTCCGCCTCCGAATTTTCCGCCCGCATGAAGCTTTGTAAAAACAAGCTCAACGGCGGAGACACCTTCTTTTGAATTGATTCCCGTGGGAATTCCTCTTCCGTTGTCGGTTACCGTCACAGAGTCGCCCTCATTTATGCATACTTCAATTTCCGTGCAGTGTCCGGCAAGCGCTTCGTCCACAGAATTATCTACAATCTCATAAACAAGATGATGAAGACCCCTCGATGATATGCTGCCGATATACATACCCGGCCTTTTACGAACGGCTTCAAGACCTTCCAATACCTGGATATTGTCTGCTCCGTAATCTCCGTCTACTTCTGTATTTTCCAAAAATTCATTTTCTGCCATGCTGCTTCTTTTATCCTTTCACCTTCTGATTTTCATGATTGTTTGCTAAAACAATTATGACTTATATAATTAAATTAATTTTGCGTCTTTTATATAATATTTTCCCGAAATTTGTGCTTCATTTTCAATAAATTCATCCATTCCGGTGCATGTGATTATTGTCTGCATGCTGCTTATTTTTCTAAGGAGTTCCTTTTGCCTTTTTCTGTCAAGTTCCGACAGCACATCATCCAGCAAAAGAATAGGCTTTTCTTTTTTTCTTTTTTCAATAATTTCAATCTCCGCAAGCTTCAAAGAAAGCGCACAGGTTCTTTGTTGTCCCTGACTTCCGAAGGCTTTGACATCGTTTTCGTTTATCTCTAATTTCATATCGTCTCTGTGCGGTCCTACCGATGTGGATTTATATATCTCATCTTTTTTTCTTGCTTTCAAAAGTTCTTCATAAAAACCATCTTCCAAAGCCGACGGCTCATAAACAGCCTTAAGACATTCCTTTCCTCCGGATATTTCAGAATGTATTTTTTCTATGATTTTATTAAGTTCTCCTATATATTGCCTTCGTGTCCGGATTATCTCCTTTCCGTAATTTGAAAGCTGAATATCCAATATATCAAGAGTATTTATAATTTCTTCTGCTCTTTCTTTGTTTTCTTCCTTTTTTTTCAGCAATTCATTTCGTTGCTTCATTATCTTTGTGTAACTTATCAAATTTTCTGTATATATAGGATCAATTTGACACAGTTCCACATTCATGAAATTTCTTCTTACCGAAGGACCTCTTTTAATAATTTCCAAATCTTCCGGTGAAAAAA
>CAVHKC010000281.1:0-2043 GCA_963636455.1 Ruthenibacterium lactatiformans | reverse complement strand
CTGTTAGGGAATCACCAATTTTCACTACGGCACTGCATCCGAGAAGAGACAACTGAATATAACACATGAGTGCCGCAATCATATCGACATCCTGCGCAACAAAAAGAATTCTTCTCTGAAAGTCGATACCTAAATTGCGGGCTTCATTTGCAAAAGCGATCAGTAGGCAGCCAGCACCACAGCACGAATCTGATACTGAAATCACTTCTTTGGTTTTAAGTTGCTCTTTACAATCTTCGACATTGATTTTTGCCATAAAGGAGGCAATATGGTACGGTGTAAAAAATTGACCGTGCCAATAATTATGCAACTGAAGTTTTCCAAACAGTGCTCCAAGAAAATCCTGCTCTGAATTGTCATCCAACGCCAGTACCACAGTTGCAAACAATTCGGGAAAAATAAGTGACTCTTCTTTACTGTATTTTTTTACTGTATCCAAATATCGCTTTTCCCGTACTTCTTCAAATTTCTTATCACAGGCATTTGCTATTGCACAAGCACTCATAATAAGGAAATCCTGCCATACTTGATACGGGCTGTATCGCCCCGTAAGAGTTTGAAACAATTCAACAAATCTTTTTTGAAATTCATTTTCGTAATATGCATTGCTCTGTTTTTTCATGCAACAACCTCCCGTAATACTTTTATTGTCTCAGGATGATAAACAACCTCATCCTCAATTTCGTAGTGTTCAAGCACATTACATACCTCGCAAAGAATATCGTCACAAAGCTTATCGAACTTCTGAACAAGTATTACTCTTTGCCTGAGAGAATAAATATCCCAGTCCTCAAAGTCCTCATACATATCTGTCGGCATGCCGGGATACACCCCAATCTCAAGCGGTGGTGTGTCATAATCGACACGATCGTTCCTCCCGCAGTTACCGCATTTACAGTTTCCGGTTTCTTCTGTCGTTTTGTAATTCCGCTGCCCGCAACTTGTGCAAAAAGATTTATAATCGCTGCGGTTGCAATATCCGTGATAAAGCACAAGATAACCGCCACTACGTCCATTAAACCCAGCTTGCCATTGATAATTGTGTTCTTCGGCAAAACGATGCAGAAACGACGAGATATGTTCGTAAAACTCACTGCATGATACCAAATCCAAGGCTTTCTTCTCTGCTTCCTTTGACAATCCAAGATTATAAACCTTTACATCATGGGCATATGAAGTCGACTGATTCCACGAGTTCATTGTTGCATATCTGAAATGATTTTTAAGATACTCAATCATTATGGCTCTGCTTCTCATATCAACCTTTTTTGAGAACTGCTTCATTTTCTTTCAACATTCCTTTCTTTTAGACCAACTCCGTCATTTAACATTACAGCCTCATATTCAAGTATTTCTTCATATGACAGCCATTCCGGTTTTTCTGTTTCCGAAAAGCTGTTATACACTTCTTTCATAAGCTGTATATGCCTTTTTACATTATGTGCCCAAAGTACCCCAACCCTGCGTTCACCGTAGCCCAAAAAGAACTCACAATCGCAACGTAGCCTATCCAGAAACTGATATCTGAATACTGCATCATGCTTCGGGCAAATCAGTTTATCGTCATCAACCAACTCATTGCAAATCACACACTGTTTCATCTCTTTTTTCCTTTCAAAAAAAGCGCCGGTTATTCCTTTTTTGGAAACCGACGCCTTTTATTTATGCAGACCGTGTTTGTGACGGTGCTTTCACAATATACTTCAAATCATAATTTGTATAAACCTTGCCGTCTTTTTCCTTAGGTCTGATCATTACAAGGCAAAAAGCAAACCGACCTTTACAATCCATCGTCATCTGTCGCATATCAGTTCCCTGCTGCCCTTCTTCAAGTCCCCATGCAGCAATCGAAATCAGTTTGGAAGACGGATCCATCGTATCCTGCTTAAACAACAGCATGTTAACATCTCCTCGGTCCTTTACATCGATAACATATCCGAATATCAGTGCATACTGCTTATTCTCTGGAAGTTTCGGTAAAATGTAAGGGTTAATCATAATAAAAATCTCCTTCTTTAATAAATTCGTGTGATGATATAATCC
>CAVHKC010000280.1:0-2043 GCA_963636455.1 Ruthenibacterium lactatiformans | reverse complement strand
GTCGTTGATATGACCAAGCTTGGAATTGTTGAAATAACAAGAAAGCGCGCGAAAAAGCCTATTGCCGAGCTTTTGAGTGAGGACTTTTTCGACAGATAGTATATTGATTTTTCGTAATACTTTTGTTACAATTAACCGAAATTTTCTAAGTTAACAAACGGAGACGCTATGGAAATCACAGATCTTATCAAAGCTGGCGATAAAGAAGCTATTAAACAGGTTTATAAAGACAATTCAAAAGAAGTTTATGAATTCGCAAAATCGATTACGGGGGAGCACGAATCGGCTCTCGAGGCGACAAAGCAGACTTTCCTTGCATTTTTTTCGGGGATTCAGGCAGGTGAAGAACCCACAAATATTCGCTCATCGCTTTTAAAGCTTGCTCATGACGAGGCATGCAAAATTGCAATACCTTCTTCTATGATGGAAGAAGAACAGCCGGAAGCAGAGGATTTGCCCGAGCAGGCATATTCATCCTATGAAGATCAAGGCTCGGGAATCAAAGAACTTGATGAGGCGGTAGGCGAGTGCGAAACCGATGCGGCAATGGGTGAAACAAGGGTTATCTCTCTTCCCAAAGAGGCACTTGACGAACTCATGGATGATGATGAAGACAAGACTGTTGACGACATTGCCGAAGAAGAATATTATGACGAGCCTGAAGCTGAAAGAAGGCACGGCGGATACGACGACGATTACGATGATTACGACGACGAGTATGATGAGTACGATGAGTATGATGATGAGTACGACGAGTATGACGATGATTATGACGAATCTTCAAGAAGCACAGGCGTTTTTGCTGTCTGCCTCATAATCTGCATTATTTTCATTCTCATCCTGCTTTGGTTTGCGGTAGGCCTTCTTGAGCATATGGGAATTATCCCCGAGATAAACCTGGGATATGATTGGTTCAACCTGCATATAAAGGACATCTTTTAACAAATATTTGTTTTTAAGTTTCTTAAATACATGGGTGACACCGGACATGAATGTGCCGGCTGAAACAAGCCTTTGTTCGACGATACCCGTTACTGCCGGAAATAACATTCCGGCAGTTTTTATGTGTTTTATCTGTATTTTATCTGAAAGGGTGCTTATTTTATGAAAAAGTTGATGAATGCATGCAAAGATAAGTTTTTAAGAAACTTACGAAAAAGAAAAATATCATTCGGGAATGCAAGAAGATAAATAAAGAAAAAACAAAAGACTGTCGGTAATTTTTACAATGTAAAACAAAGCAAAATGTAAGCTTCTATAATGACCGTAAGGCTTTATGAAGAATATAATCAGAAAACAAGTTAAGGCATTTGGCTTTAAGCTTGCATAAACAAACTATGGGCAGGCAGTTGGCTTAAGTCTAAATAAAGCATGGGCAGGCACTTTGCTTTAAGTCTTCATAAACAAACTATGGGCAGGCACTTGCCGCCGTATGTGGCTTTATAGAAAAATAAATCAGAGATGCATGCGATGATTTCTCAAGAAAGCGTTTATTTATGTTGGATGTAGTTTCAATAAGGGAAGATTTCCCGATTTTAAAACAAAAGATTTACGGTCACGATTTGATATATCTTGACAATGCCGCAACCACGCAGCTTCCGAAATGTGTTATAGAGGCGTGGACGGAACATTATTTGAAAAACAATGCAAATGTTCACAGAGGAATCCATTTTCTTTCGGAAAAATCCACGGAAGATATGGAAAATACAAGAACGCTTGTAAGCGATTTTCTTAATGCAGAAGAAAACGGAAAAATAGTTTTCACATCGGGTGCGACTGATTCTGCAAATCTTGTTTCACAAAGCTATTTGAAGCATAAGCTTAAAAAAAATGATGTCGTTCTTGCAAGCGAATTGGAACATCATTCGAATTTTGTCGTTTGGCAAAAGCTTTGCCAAGAAACGGGTGCAATATTCAAAATGATTCCTTCTGTTGACGGCGAAATTGATATGAAGGCTTTTGATGATTTGCTTGATGAAAATGTTCGCCTTGTGGCAGTGGCTTTGGTTTCAAATGTGACGGGCACGATTGTGGATGTTGATG
>CAVHKC010000279.1:0-2069 GCA_963636455.1 Ruthenibacterium lactatiformans | reverse complement strand
GTGCCCAGACGGCATAAAAAAGTGCTTGCATGGCGTCTGCGGTTGTGCTAAACTATCGCTTGCATTGTGAAACAGATGGTCCTCTGTTACGAGGTGTCATAAAGTGACAGCCTATGAAGTATTAAGAACATCGAAAATATAAGGAGGTCACATATGAACGAAATTTTAAAGAAAATCGAAGATGCTCAGCTCAAAGAAAGTGTTGATGAATTCAAGGTCGGAGATACTGTCAAGGTATCGGCTCTCATCAAAGAAGGAAACAGAGAAAGAGTTCAGGCTTTTGAAGGAACAGTCATCAAAAGGCAGGGCGGCGGAGCAAGAGAAACCTTCACCGTAAGAAAAACTTCAAACGGAATCGGAGTAGAAAAAACCTGGCCGCTTCATTCACCCACGGTTCAGAAAATCCAGGTGGTAAGAAAAGGTAAAGTAAGAAGAGCAAAACTCAACTACTTAAGAGACAGAGTAGGAAAGGCCGCAAAGGTTAAGGAAGCAATAAGATAGTTAAAAAATAAACAAGCAGGTACAAGCTACCTGCTTTTTATATGTTCTTTAATTTAAGCAGGCATTGAAATTGCCTGAACATACAGCTTGACGCAGGCAAGCTTGAATACAGTGAAAAACTGTCTGCACTTATGCATAAAAATGCATACAGCACATATTGAAAATGGCAAAGTATGTGTTAAAATAAAGTCATATTTTGGATTGGAGGAAATCTTTCATTATGGAAAAAATTAAGGTAGCCATTAACGGATTCGGACGTATCGGAAGGCTGGTTTTCAGAGCGGGAATCAATAATCCCAACATTGAGTTTGCTGCACTCAACAACCTCAACATGACTCCTGAATATATGGCATATCTCGTTCGTCATGATTCGACACACGGACTTTTTGAGGGGGAAATAAGTTATACAGATCACAGCATTATCGTAGACGGACATGAGGTTGAGGTTTTTGAAGACCCCGAACCTGCCAATCTTCCCTGGGGTAAGCTTGGCGTTGATGTTGTCGTTGAAAGCACGGGCCGCTTCACGACAATGGAAAAAGCCCAGGGCCACCTTGATGCGGGTGCAAAGAAGGTTATCATTTCGGCACCGTCTGCCGATGCTCCCATGTTTGTTATGGGTGTCAATGAGGACAAATATACAGACGATATGAAGATTGTATCCAATGCCTCATGCACGACAAACTGCCTTGCGCCGCTTACCAAAATCATAAACGACGCTTTCGGAGTCGAAGAAGGTCTTATGACGACGGTTCATTCGATGACGGCAACGCAAAGCATTGTGGACGGTCCTTCAAAGAAAGACTGGAGAGGCGGAAGAGCTGCAAGCATGAACATTATTCCTTCAAGCACGGGTGCGGCAAAGGCTGTCGGAAAGGTCATCCCCGAGCTTAACGGCAAGCTTACGGGAATGTCGCTTCGTGTTCCCACAATCGATGTTTCGGTTGTCGATGTGACTTTCAGATTAAAGAAAAAAGCCACATATGAAGAAATCTGCGAAGCTGTTAAAAAAGCGGCAGAGGGAAAGCTTAAAGAAATCGTCGGATACACAGACGAAGATGTTGTTTCAACGGATTTCCTGACAGATCCCAGAACATGCATCTTTGATGCAAAAGCGGGAATCGCTCTTACGGACGATTTTGTGAAGCTCATCGCATGGTATGACAACGAATGGGGATATTCAAACAAGGTTGTTATGCTTATTGAGCATATCATGGGTGCTGCAAAATAAAAGCAAACAAAGTCACAAACAAAATTTTCAGACAGGCGGAGGCGGTGTTTCAAAACGCCTCCGTTTTATGTTATAATCCTTGATTATGAGTGAAAAAGAAAAAGGTTTGCCATCTGCAAGCATAAACTGGTATCCGGGGCATATGACAAAGGCAAGAAGGATGATGCAGGAAGACATCAAACTTGTCGACCTTGTGATTGAAATTCTTGATGCGAGAGTTCCGCTTTCTTCCAAAAATCCGGATATAGACGATATCGCAAAAAACAAAAGCAGGCTGATTATCCTAAACAAAGCTGACCTTGCAGATGATAAAATCACAAAACTGTGGGCTGAATAT
>CAVHKC010000278.1:0-2073 GCA_963636455.1 Ruthenibacterium lactatiformans | reverse complement strand
GTTTCATACGGTGCATGCATTGAAAGAACCGGAACGCCGGCATCTATTGTATCGATGTTTCTGTTTGCCATATAAAGTGCAACAGTTCCGCCGCCGCCGTTGTCGTTCTTGCCCATTTGGGTCATCTGCCAAACAACTTTTGCATCCTCCATGAGTTTTCTGAGCTTTCCGACAACCTCTGCCGAAGCATCGCTTGCGCCGCCTTTTCCACCGTGTCCCGTATATTTGCAAAAGGCAACACCGTGGTTAATCTTGGAATCATTTCTTACTTCGAAAGCTTCTGCATAATTGGGATCATAAGCAGCCGTTACATCGGCACTTACGCAGAACGAATTTGCAAAGCAGTCTCTGATGTCGACTTTTTGTGTTTTGCACATATCGCTGATAAACCACTCAAATGCCTCAGACATCATTCCTGTCACGCCTACCGAGCCGATTTCTTCTTTATCGGCAAATATGCATACGCCTGTCTTCTTTATGTTCTTTGCATCAAAGAGGCCTGCCATTTCGGCATATGCGCAAACTCTGTCGTCATGTCCGTATGCTGCAATAAGGCTTCTGTCGAATCCGATATCCTTTGCACGCCCGGCAGGAACAGCCTCAAGCTCTGCCGATATAAGATCTGCCTCAACTATGCCATATTTTTCGTTCAGTATTTTAAGGATGTTAAGCTTTACTCTTTCGCTTTCCTTCTTGTCGCCTATCGGGCGTGAACCCACAACAAGATTTAAAACTTCTGAAGGAACTGCCCTATCTAAGGGCTCCTTGTCTGTTGCTTTGTTGAGGTGCGGAAGAAGGTCTTCAATAATAAATTGGGGATCGCCCTCATCCATACCGATGTTCACGGTCACTTTCGTTCCGTCTCTTAAGACTGCAACGCCGTGGAGCTCGAGAGTCCTTGCAACCCATTGGTATTTCCTTATTCCGCCGTAGTGATGAGTTTTAAAATATGCAATCTCGGACTCTTCATAAAGCGGCATAGGCTTGAGATCAAGCCTCGGCGCATCCGTATGAGCAGCCGTAAGATTGATTCCCTTGTCAAGCTTTTCTTTTCCGATAACGGCAAGCATGATCGCTTTTCCGCGATTGTTAAAATAGACTTTGTCACCGGCTTTCAATGACTGGCCTGCCTTGTATTCTTTGAAGCCTTTGTCCTTTGCAAGCTTAATGCAGTATTCCACGCAAAGCCTTTCGGTCTTTCCATGGTCAAGGAAATCCTTGTATCCTTCACAATAGGCATTCATTTTCTTTTCTTCAGCCGCCGAAAGATTATCATATCCGTTTCCGGGATTATAAAACAATTTTTCTTTAAGTTCGTTTTTCTTTTCAGCCATTTTTGACTTTCCTCCTGCAATTTGACTATGGGCAAAACCCGAGTGCTATTCTATCACACTGATTTTTTTTATTCAATCGGTATGACGGCTCCCACAATTGCCTTTTTCCATAATTGCACGGATTTCATCCACCACTTCTCCGAAGTTTTTTCCTGTTTCATCTATTGTTATATCCGCATACTGCTCATAAAGTGCGGCACGCTCGTCATATAAGTCCTTAAGCGTATAGCCTTCGGGAATCGCAACGCCTCTGTCGGTTACATTTCCGATCCGCTTTTCCATTTCTTCAAACGGGATATAAAGATAAATCACAGTCGAAATTTCTTTAAGATGCGACATTGCCTTTGGTTCATAGCAGACCGAACCACCGGGTGCAATGACGGAATTTTTTGCTTCTATCGAACATGCAGCAGCTTCTTCGATATCCAAAAATCCTTCCGTCCCGCACTCGGCGATAAGCTCTTTTAAAAGCTTTCCGGTTCTTTCCTGAATCACAATATCCACATCCACGAAGCTCATTCCGAGCCTTTTTGCAAGAAGCACCCCGACCGTAGATTTACCGCAGGAAGGCGCTCCTATCATGGTTATGTTTTTCATTCTTAATAATTTGTTTCGCTTATTTCAAAAAAGCTCTGAGGATGATTGCATACCGGGCAGATTGCGGGTGCTTTTGTTCCGACCACAATATGTCCGCAGTTGCGGCATTCCCAAACTTTGACTTCGCTCTTTTCAAATACCT
>CAVHKC010000277.1:0-2074 GCA_963636455.1 Ruthenibacterium lactatiformans | reverse complement strand
TTGCCATAAGGTAATCTTCTTTATCAACAGAACTCCAATCAATCACCATATTCAATTCTTTCTTCAAAATCAAATTGAGCCACATCCTGCCGCTTCGCCCGTTGCCTTCTCTGAACGGGTGAGCTATATTCATCTCGACATACTTTTCAATAATTTCATCAAATGTTGACTGCGGCATCCTCTCAACATTCTCAACTGCCTCCTGTAAATACATAACCGATGCAAATCTGAAACTGCCTTTTGAAATGTTTACAGTTCTGATTTTGCCTGCAAAATCATATATGTCATCAAATAAATATTTGTGGATTGCCGCAAGCATGTTAAATGTTCCGGCTTCATAATCCTCCAAATATCCGTTTTCAAACAATTCCACAGCCTTTTTCTTACTTATCTTTTCTTCCATTTTTGCAAGTTCGAAAGAATCTGTAATATTAAGTTTATTATCTAAAGCCATACTTTCTCCTTTGCCTTGCAATTATCGGCGTAAGCTGCCGACTGCTGTACATTATACAATAAACCCTCTGCTTTTTTAAGAAAAAGAAGGCTGTTTTTTCGTTCGGATTTAGAAAAAACGAACAAAGGCTTAAGCGTACTGCCTAAGCCTTTGCCCGGTTTCAGAATGTATTCTTCGGCATAGACCAAAGAACTTTATTAAAAGCTATCAGAGGTTTTGCAATTTACCCTTAGTATCCTCCACTGCCTGGACCATCGCATCGATATTTTCCTTCTTTGCGTTGAAAGGAATGTCACAGCCCGAGCAAAGAATAAAGCCCGTAGGTCCGATATCCTTTATCAGCTTCATTGAATAATCGTAAACTTCTTTTGCCGTGCCGAAAGCAAGCATTTCGGCGGGGACATCGCCCATGATGCACATCATGTCTCCGACCATTTCCTTTGCCTTGTAGATATCTGTCTTTCCGTCAAGTGCCATTATTGCCTTCTTGGGCTCGATTTCTCTGAACACATCCAATCCCGGTGTCCAGTCAGAATCCAAATGGAAGATAGGAATAACATCATACTTAATGCAAAGTTCTGCGATTTCCTTCATATACTTCCATGAGTAATTGAGGAACATCTCTCTGTTTAACATTGAAGGCGTTCCTCTCCATCCGCCTACCCAAACACCGATGGGCTTTGCGGGACTTTTAAGAAGTGCTTCGTAATCTTCCATGTTTTTCTTGTGGATAAGGCCGAAGATTTCATTTATTTCGTCTTCGTCCATTTCCATGAGGTCATCCATCAAAAATGCCATCAAAGACCTTCCGCCGCAAAGCACCTCGAACGGTGATTCGAAAATTGCACCTACAACAACAGGCACCCCCGCATTGTGAAATCTTTCAGCGGCAATCGGAGCATAATCATAAAAAGGCTTCTCTCTTGCTTCCACATCATCGAATCTTTCATCAAGGATCTTCTTCTGCCATGCGGCATATCCGATTTTCTTAAGTTCTTCATAATCTTCCGGCTTGATGATTTCCTGTTCGTGAACCTGCCAAAGCTCGTTTCTTGTGGGAAGCTCCCTTCCCGGAATGCAGACCTTCGAAAACCACTGTCTGGGGAAAACCTCGGGGCTGAAAATATGCGCCTGCGCCCCGTCCAAATTGTGGTCAGAATGAAATTTGAGATTAGTGTCGCAGTTAAGCTTCATGTCGGCAAGGTAATCCGCCAAATCCACGCCCTCATATGCGGCATATGCAGCGGGGCCTGAGCCAAAAATCGGGATTTTGTCAACGCTCTTAAGCTCAATTGCATTCCTGATTCTTGCCATTCTTTCTTCAAAAAGTTCTTTTCCTGTTTTTTCCATTTTACACCTCAGCTTTTAATAATATATATTTTTTAATACTGCCTTAGTTTTCTGCTGCGGCACCGCAAAGTGACGGTGCCGCCCTTTATCCTCGTTTTTAATTTTTTGATTTTGCTTTGAATATTGCCGCTGCCAGTCCAAACAGACCCATAACAACAATAATTCCTATCATCCACAATTGACTCGTAAGATCAAAGATCATATTTTTCTACCTCCTCAAGCAATTCCTCGGGTATAACCTCGTCATCATTTTTCCTTGTAAGATATTCA
>CAVHKC010000276.1:0-2078 GCA_963636455.1 Ruthenibacterium lactatiformans | reverse complement strand
CCATAATCTGGCCCGAATAAAATCCGTTTCTTATCAAAATATGCCGCAGGAGGCCGTTGCCTGTTTTTTCGTCATAAACAGAAAGGCCTTCGCTTTCGGCAAAAGAGCAGACTGCTTTGAGAATATCCGAATTTTCAGACTTGGAAACGGGGCAGTTTTCGCTTTCGACAATATAATGCGTGCGGCCGGCATAAAATCCTGTAATGATATGACCTTCTTTGTTCATGCCGACAGGAAACTGCATCTTGTTTCTATAATGAAGCGGCACAAAACAGCCATCGGCCGCAGGCTCTGAAACAAAACTATCAGGAAAATCGGAAACTCCTCCTGCTTCTGAAACAGCCGAAACAGCCAAAACAGGCGCATTCGCCGAATCCGTTTCCGTCATTCCTATAATAGGCAGAAATTCAATATTATCTTTCGAAATATCAAATCCACCGATATGCTCGATATTATTGTGGACTTTGTTTTCTTTGAATTCAAGCTGCTTTTCGTAGGAAAGCTGCATTATTTGGCATCCGCCGCAGGCAAGGGCTGATTCGCATACGGGGAAAACTCTGTTTGGAGAGGGCGAAACAAGACGAAGCATTTTGGCATAACCGCAGTTCTTCTTGAGCTTTGTTATGACGGCTTCAACCTCATCGCCCGCAATGGCATTTTTAACAAAGAAGGCAAGGCCGTCATAACGGCCAATGCCTTCTGCATTTGTGCTTATATCAGTGATTTTTAGAGTTATAATGTCATTTTTTTTCATTTTTAAGCTTTTAATCAGGCACCGTACTGTTCGATGTTCAAATTGCCGGAGCCTGTATCTGCGTCGATTTCCACTGAACCGTCTCCGCAGACATATTTTCCGTCCTCGGAAGTTGTCGGATAAACGGAATAGAAGCTGCCGCTTATCGAGCTGAATTCACATGTGAAGCCTGTGTCTTCAGGAAGAGCAAGCATTGTATAACCGGAAACCGTGTCAATATCGGCCGATTTATGCAGCTTTCCGAAAAGAAGCGTATCTCCGGAAACCGAATTAACAGCAACAGAATCAAAATCCATGTCGCTTATTCTGATATCGCCGGAAATCGTTTGAAATTCGGCCTCGGTTGCGAGCAGCGATTCTGCATTTATTCCCGCAGAAACCGTGTTTACGGTCAGTTCTTCGGCACTGTAATTCTTGGGAAGCTTGATCTTAAGGTCTTTTTTGAAATTTTTCGGGTCAAACTTGCCGGGAGCAGAGTATTGTATAGTCAGTTTTCCGTTCTCTTCAAGATATCGGAGTGTCTGGTCATCTTCCGACTTGCTTTCGGATGTTTCTTCAAATGTAATCTTGTCGCCGTCATAATATTCGAATGTTACAGAGCCTGCAACCCAGTTGATTTCAAGTTCGGAATTGTCTTTGCTTGCAGAGCCCGCACCCTTGGAATATTCATCGGAATCGTCATAATCAATGGTTGAAAGCGCATTGTCGATGCTTCCCAAAACCTTGTCGAGCGAATCGCCTAAGGTTTCGGCTTCTTCAATAAATTCTTCTATCTTCTCTTTGAGCATTTCCTTGCTGTCTTCGGAAATGCTGCTTTTTGAAGAGTTGTCGTTTATGCTGACCTTGGTCGAGCAGCCAGCCAAAAGAAAGCTAAGAGATGCAACAATGATAATAGCAGTAATTCTTTTCATTTTATTCTCCTTTTATTCAAAAATTATCAAAGTTTATGCTTTATATAAAAGTGTTTTTGCAAATAATAACAACTGTTGACAAAACAGAGGCATTGAATTTTATTATTTTTCACTTTCGCACTGCACAGCCAGGTCCAAAGCGATTGTAATCATATCTGTCAGAGAGTGCTCGCGGTCTGCCGGATCCATTTCCTCACCCGTAATTACATCGTTTGAAATCGTAAACAGCGCAAGAGATTCCTTGTGTGCAACCGCTGCATGAGCGTAGAGGGAAGCGGCCTCCATTTCATATGCCAAAACGCCGCGATTTCTCCAAAACGCTTCTTTATTCTCCAGCAGGCTGTAATAAAGCTCATCTGTAAGAACCGTGCCAACTGTGCATTTTATATTATTTTCCTTTGCAATTTCAACAG
>CAVHKC010000275.1:0-2087 GCA_963636455.1 Ruthenibacterium lactatiformans | reverse complement strand
TATCAATATAGTGCATAATATAGTGCAGTCTGAAAAATTCAGAGTGTCGAGGAATACAAAAGAAATCAAAGAATATGTTGAGGATTTCATCAAATAAAAGTATTTCATGAAATGAAGAAACAGGTGAAATCCAAAGTCAGACAATTGCCCTTGCAAAATGCAGAAGATGATTGTCAAAATTATAAAGTGAGGTAGATTATGTTACATCCGTCATATACAGATTTAATGAATGCAGTCAACAGCGAAGCAGCTGAAAACGGCGAAGCACCTGTTGTAAACAGCAGATATTCCATTGTCATGGCAGCTTCCAAGAGAGCACGCCAGCTTGTTGCAGGCGCAGAGCCTTTGATTGACGAACCGGACGCAAAGCCTTTGTCAACCGCAATAGACGAGATATATTCACAGGCTGTTAAAATAATCAATACAGATAATGAATAAGATATTTTTTGTTTCGTTAGGCTGCGACAAGAACAGAGTTGATTCGGAGGAAATGCTGGGAATCTTAAGGGATGCCGGCTTTTCTTTTACTTATGACGAAACCGAGGCGGATATTATTATTGTAAACACCTGCTGTTTCATTGATTCAGCAAAAGAAGAAAGCATTGAAACAATCCTTGAAATGGCAAAGTATAAAGAATCCGGAAAATGCAGAAGGCTTGTTGTCTGCGGCTGCATGGCTGAAAGATATAAGGATGAAGTTTTAAAGGAACTGCCAGAAGTCGATTTTCTTGTAGGCGTCAACAATCTTGAAGATATCATAAAAGCGATATCAAAAGACGGTGAAGCAGAAAAAGAAATTTCGGTCAATGACAAAGCTTTCAGTTCAAAAAAAGCAGCTTCCAAGCCGAAACGCCTTCTTACAACAGGCGGCCATTACGAATATCTGAAAATTGCAGAAGGCTGTGATAAGCACTGCACATATTGCGTTATTCCTTCTATCAGGGGAAAATACAGAAGCCGCCCGATGGAAGAGCTGCTTGAAGAAGCAGAGTATCTTGCATCACAAGGTGTTAAGGAACTTATTATTGTGGCACAGGAAACCACACTCTACGGCACGGATATTTATGGCAGAAAAATGCTTCCGGAGCTTTTAAAAAGGCTTTGCAAAATAAACGGAATTGAATGGATAAGGCTTTTATATGCATATCCCGAAGAAATCACAGAAGAACTTTTGAATGTTATCGCTTCGGAAGATAAGATATGCAATTATTTAGACATGCCCATTCAGCATGCGTCCGACAAAATCCTAAAAAAAATGGGACGCAGGACGAACAAAGAAGAACTTGAGAATATAATAAAAAAGGCAAGAAAGATTGTGCCCGATATAGCATTGCGGACAAGCCTTATTTCGGGATTCCCGCAAGAATCGGAAGAAGACTTCAAAGAGCTTTTGGACTTTGTCGGAAAAATGCGATTTGACAGGCTCGGAGTTTTCACATATTCATGTGAGGAAGGAACGCCCGCCGCTTCATTTGAAGGGCAGATTGATGAAGAAACAAAAGAAGCAAGGAAAGGCGAAATCATGAAGCTTCAGGAAGAAATTTCCGAAGAAAAGAACAATGACAGAGTCGGGAAGTGCTTTGATGTTTTCATAGAGGGCCGGCTTTCGGATGAAAATGTTTATGTCGGAAGGACTTATATGGATGCGCCTGATGTGGATTCATTGTTCTTTGTCGAATGCGATTACGAGCTGATGAGCGGAAGCATTGTAAAGGCAAAGGCTTTGTCTTCCGATGCTTATGATTTGTACGGAGTTTTGCTCCGGCAATAATTTTAAGGTTTAGGGAATATTTGGAGAAAAGATGAATTTACCGAACAAGCTGACTGTGTTCAGGATTATATTGATACCGGTATATATCATTTTCTTAATGATTGATATAACGCCGATTGACAATTATATAGCAGCGGCAATTTTTATTATTGCATCGCTTACGGACCTTTTTGACGGAAGAATTGCAAGAAAACGGGGCATTGTGACAAATTTCGGCATTTTTGCAGACCCGCTTGCGGACAAGCTTTTGACGGCTTCTGCTTTCATCTGCTTTGTTTCGCTTAAAATGATGCCCGAATGGGTTTGCATAATTATC
>CAVHKC010000274.1:0-2090 GCA_963636455.1 Ruthenibacterium lactatiformans | reverse complement strand
AATACAAGAGTCTAAAAAATCCCCCCTGTGTGTCTACTTTTTGTATAGCACTTCACTGTTGCGCAATTGTTGCACAATTAGCAATTGGCAATTAGCAGTGTCCAATTATGAATTAGTAATGTGCAATGCTCAAACGAAGGAAGCAACTCTTGATACAATTGCTAAAGTAGAATCTTTTTTAAGGAACGCGGGAAATTATCTTCGAAATAAATCCGTAATTAAGTGATTGGTTTGTTCCTGCAAGTATCGTTTTAGCTTGATTTCCTGTGATTTTTGTAGGAATGTGATTTTATAAGCAACATTTTCTTGATTTATTCCCATTTTAATGACATAATATGCCCATCATAAGTGCCTCTGTTCGAGGCATTTCGGAGGTATATCATGAAACATTTATCTGCAAAACTGCTTGCCGAAACCGTTGCGGGCAGAAGAAAAACATTGAAGCTTTCGCAGGCGGAAGTGGCAAAAGAAACAGGAATCAACCGCTCTTTGCTTTCAAGGCTCGAATCCGGTGATTATTCACCTTCCGCCGACCAGCTGATTGCACTTTCTTCGGTTTTGGATTTTCAAATTTCCGATGTTGTCGCTGATGAGGATTCTGCACTTCCCGTGCCGGGGCGCAAGAAAATTGCCGTTGCGGGCACAGGCTATGTGGGACTTTCGCTTGCAGTGCTTCTTTCGCAGCACAATGATGTGACAGCCGTCGACATTGTTCCTGAAAAAGTCGAAAAGCTTAACAATCGATTAAGCCCGATTCAGGACGAATATATAGAGCGTTATTTATCCGAATATGATGAAAGAAATCTCTCGCTCAAAGCCACAACCGATGCCAAGTCAGCATATTCGGAAGCTGATTTCATCATTATCGCCGCACCCACAAACTACGATTCCAAGTCAAACTTCTTTGACTGCTCTGCCGTGGAAAATGTGCTTGATTTGATCAAGAAATCCACGGCTTCAAAAAAGGCAAAGCCCACGATTGTCATAAAATCCACGATTCCGGTGGGCTATACCGAGCAAATCCGCAAAAAAATGAATATGGACAATATCATTTTCAGTCCTGAATTTTTGAGGGAATCCAAGGCACTCTACGACAATTTGTATCCAAGCCGCATTATTGTCGGAAGCGATGAAAAGAACCAACCCGCTGCCGAAGAGTTTGCGGCATTGCTCAGGCAAGGTGCAATCAAGCCCTCTATTCCCACACTTTTTACGAAAACAACCGAGGCTGAGGCAACAAAGCTCTTCGTGAACACCTACCTTGCGCTTAGAGTGTCATATTTTAACGAGCTTGACACCTATGCCGAGGTTAAGGGCCTTGACACCGCTTCAATCATAAAAGGCGTGTGCCTTGACCCCCGTGTCGGCGACTACTACAACAATCCGTCCTTCGGCTACGGCGGATACTGCCTGCCAAAGGATACAAAGCAGCTTCTTGCAAATTATGCGGACGTTCCCGAAAATCTGATCGAGGCCATTGTTGAAAGCAACAGAACGAGAAAAGATTTCATCGCTGACCGTGTCATGGAAATCGCCGGAATTTACGCACCGTCTGCCGACTTTTCCGCAGAACAGGAAGAAAAGCAAAAGGAAATTGTTGTCGGCGTATACCGCCTGACGATGAAAAGCAACAGCGACAACTTCCGCCAGTCTTCAATTCAAGGTGTAATGAAACGAATCAAAGCCAAAGGCGCAGCGGTTGTAATCTATGAGCCAACGCTTGAAAACGGCTCTACCTTCTTCGGCTCCGTTGTGGTAAATGATTTGAAAAAATTCAAGAAAATGTGCGGCTGCATTATTGCCAACCGCTATGATAAATCATTGGACGATGTGAAAGAAAAAGTTTACACCCGTGATATTTTCAGAAGAGATTGATTGGGAATATAAGGAATATGCCGCATAAGCTGACAGATATTCTATCATCGAAAATTATCCTGCAATGAATTTCTTTAAAGAAGCAGCCAAGGCCGTGCATGGCATTGGCTGCTTCTTATAATGGTTACAGAATGATTTCAAACTTTATTGGAAATCCTATTTTCTTTTAAAAAACTTGTAAAAAGCTTGTTTCTCATGAGTTTCAAAAATCATTG
>CAVHKC010000273.1:0-2112 GCA_963636455.1 Ruthenibacterium lactatiformans | reverse complement strand
CAAAGAGCATTTATCCGGGCTGCGAAGTCGGAGAAATCGTAAGGCTTGCCGCAGAATCAAAGGAATTCAGCCGTATTGCAACACAAAATGCAAAGAACGTGCTTATGCAGAAGCTAAGAGAAAGTGAAAAAGACAATGTTTATCAGGAGTTTCTTGCAAAAGAAAAAGAAATCATGACAGGTGTTGTTCAGCGTGTGAATGATTCTTTTATTACGGTTAATTTGGGAAAAACCGACGGAATACTCAATGAAAATGAACAGGTTAAGGGCGAAAGGCTCAGACCAAACGAAAGAATAAAGGTCTATGTGCTCGAAGTCAAAAACAACAAAAAGAATCTGAGAATCCTTGTTTCAAGAACGCATCCGGAGCTTGTCAGAAAGCTTTTTGAATCGGAAGTTGCGGAAGTCAAGGACGGAACTGTCGAAATAAAATCCATTGCAAGAGAAGCCGGTTCAAGAACGAAAATGGCAGTTTATTCAAACGACCCCGATGTCGACCCTGTAGGTGCGTGTGTCGGAATGAACGGAATGAGGGTAAATGCGGTTGTTGAAGAACTCAAAGGCGAAAAAATAGATATCATAAATTGGTCCGACAATGCGGCGGTTCTCATCGAAAATGCATTAAGTCCCGCAAAGGTAATTTCGGTTATTGCAGATGCCGAAGAAAAGACCGCAACTGTAATTGTCCCGGATTATCAGCTTTCACTTGCAATAGGCAAGGAAGGCCAGAATGCAAGGCTTGCGGCAAGGCTTACGGGATTCAAAATCGATATATTGAACGAAAGCCAGGCTGCAGACATTCTTCAGGAACTTTACGGCGAGGATTATCATCCCGACGAATATGCAGAGAACGGCACATCCTTTGAAGAAGCAATGGAAACGGAAGAAAATTCGGATATCGAAGATGTTCTGCGCAAGCTTCAGGATGACATAAACGGAACGCAGACGGACGGAAGGGAATAATTTCAGGTGAAAGACAGGATTTTATCCTTCATATCGCTGGCACAAAAGGCCGGGAAAATCGCAAGCGGACAGTTTCTTTCAGAAAAAGCGCTGAAAGAAGGAAAAGCCTTTGCGGTTATAATTGCCGATGATGCATCAGGCAACACAAAAAAACATTTTAAAGATATGTGTGCATACAGGAACATTTCCTGCTTTGAATATTCAGACAAGGAAAGTCTGGGAAGAACATGCGGAAAAGAAGAAAGGTCTGTTATTGCAGTCTGCGATACGGGTTTTGCAGATAATGTGAAAAGACTTTTAGCGGAGGTAGAGAGTTGAGAATACACGAACTTGGAAAAGAATTGGGAGTAGAAAACAAGGTTATCATTGATTTTCTTGCCAAAGAAGGTGCGGAGGTAAAGAATCATATGAGTGCCATCCCGGAAAATTTGCTTGAAAAAACAAGAGAACAGCTGAAAAAGAAAATCGCCGGAAAAAACGAAAAAAAGTCGGAGATTAAGGCTGTTGCCGTGCCTGATTTTATAGGCGGAGAAATTAAAAGGAAAAATACGGCTGCCGACAAAAAAGACGAAAAAGACGAAAAGGAAGAAAAAGCAGCTGAATCCTTGGACAAAGCAGATAAAAAAGAAAAGGCAGATGCAAAGGAAAAGAAAAAAAATATAGTATCGGTGTTCAATCCTCAGCATTCAACAAGCGGTCAGACAAAAGTTCCGGACCGCCGTGAGCGTACGTCTCACAAATCTCAGACCGCACAGGCAAATACGCCTCAGACGGCACGTTCCACACAGCCTCAGACTCCGCAGACTGTGCAGGAAAAAGAAAAGAAACCCGCACTTCAAAGGCCCTCAAAAAGAATCCCTGCAAGGGACAGAAAACCTGATGACGAACCGATACCGACAGCAAGGCCGATAAGCATAACAACAGAAAGTGCGGCAAAGGTTCAAGATGAGGCGCAAAAGGCGCCAAAAGCCCCCGAAAAGAAACCCGCAGAACCGGAGGCAGTAAAATCATTAAGAGACAAAATTGTCAAAGGAACTGTAAGCATTACGGATATTCCGATAAGGCCTGCAAAATCCGAAACATCAGAAAAAAGACCGAATAAAGACAGAAGAAATCAGAACAGGGACAATAACTCAAATAACAATAACAG
>CAVHKC010000272.1:0-2116 GCA_963636455.1 Ruthenibacterium lactatiformans | reverse complement strand
GCTGTGCCGCCCGGAGTCTTTGAAATTGCACTTGCAAGATCTTCCTGAAGCTTCTGAAGCTCTTCTTCAAGCTCTTCGCTTGATTTTTTGTTTTTAAGATTTGTAATTTCCGACTCAGCTGTCTGCAATTCTATTTTCTTTTTGTCAAGGGCAATCTCTGCCTTGGAAACTTCAAGTTCCGTAAGCGTCGTGTCATATGACATAAGTTTGTCGCCTTTTTTGACATTCTGCCCTTCTTCGACAAAAACTTCCTTCACTGTCTGCGAATCCGAAAGATAAACCTTCTGCATGTTGTCTAAAGAAACCGTTCCCGATGTTTCGGAAGCATCGTCTTGGTAGCCTGTCATTGCAAAATTTGATATGTCATAAACGTTCACCGGCTTTTTTGTGATGTTCTTTATCAAAAAAAGAATGCCGAAAACAAGTGCGATTCCTACAATCACGCAAAGTGCCGTTATCAGCGGTTTCTTCAGTTTTTTGTTTTTTAATATGCTCATGTGAATCAATGTTTTTGTTTATTAAAACAACTTTTTAAAATTATTCAGCCTGTTCTTTTGTTGATTTTAAGATATTCGGCTTACTTTTCAAAATTATATGCTTCGTCTGTGTCGGAAAGTATTCCGTCACGGATAAACTTTACGGTTGCGGCATTTTGCGCTATCGAACGGTCATGCGTAATCATAATTATGGTTGCGCCTTTTTCATGAAGTTCCTTAAAAAGCTGCATAACCTGAATTCCGTTTTGCGAATCCAAAGCACCCGTAGGCTCATCTGCAAGAATGATTGCCGGATTTCCGATTATTGCCCTTGCGATTGCAACACGCTGGCATTGGCCTCCCGAAAGCTGATTCGGCTTGAAATCGACTCTGTCTTCAAGCCCTACCCTTTTGAGTGCCTCAAAAGCCCTTTCTCTTCTTTCGTTTTTCTTCACGCCGCCGTACATCAAAGGAAGAGCAACATTGTCCAGTGCCGAAAGTGTCGGCAAAAGATTGAATGTCTGGAAGACAAATCCTATTTCATGATTTCTTATGACTGCAAGTTCTTTGGGAGTGCATTTCGTTATTTCTTTTCCCAAAAGCTCATAACTTCCGGAAGTGGGAACATCAAGGCAGCCTATAAGGTTCATAAGCGTTGTCTTTCCGCTGCCGGACGGCCCCATTATTGCAAGATAATCACCCTCGCAAACCGTGAGATTGACATTCTTAAGAACCTGCGCCGTCTGCTGGCCCATCATATATTCCTTGCATATATCCTTCATTTCTAAAATCATTATCTTGGCTGGTTCCTTCTTTATTTTTAATTAAAGCGATGAAGATATTAAAATCCGTTTGTTGTCGGATCAGCCGAATCGGCATTTTTTTCATCTTCGATTTTTTCATCATATGCTGCCGCACCGTCTGCCGCTTGTGCATCATCTGAAAAATATGCATCGCCGTCATCTGCCGCACTGTCTGCTCCGTCCTGCGAAGGATATGCCTCTTCCGGAACATCGGAATCATAACGCTTGCATTTTGCACCTTCTTTCAGGTTATCTGCAGGTGCGGCAATATAATCTTCATTTGAAAGGCCCTGCGTTATGACATATGTTCCCATATCTTCGTCATATTCACCCAATGTTACAATGCGCTTTTCAAGCTTTTCTTTGCCGTTGTCTGCCCAGACATAACTTGAATCACCGTCTGAAACTATATAATATTCAGAAAGAATGACTTCATTTTCAGAGGCCTTTTCAGTCTGACCGTAATCTTGTTCGACATAGACATGCTGTCCCAAAAGAAGGCCTTCTGAAGAATCGGGCGTTATGTAGAACGGATACTTGCTTGAAGTTGTTGTTTCCGATGTGGCGCTTTCGTAATAGCTTGAAGATGATGATGTCTTTGCATTTTCATAATCAATCTTGCTTACGGTTCCTGTCCATGTTTCATCAGTTGTGCGAGAACGGATAACAACTTTCGTTCCTTCTGTAACATAACCGATATTTGCTTCGTTTACATATGCCTTGATCTGATATGACGCCGTCTGCACAATTGATATAAAAGGCAGCGGATTTCCGTTTGCATCCGTTTCGCCGTTTTGGTTTATGCTTTGGATTCTTCCCGAAACCGTTGCTTTCACG
>CAVHKC010000271.1:0-2120 GCA_963636455.1 Ruthenibacterium lactatiformans | reverse complement strand
TTCGTGTACTTTGCAATTTTATATCTGCATCAGCCAAAACGTCCGGTGATGTAATCTTCCGTTCTCTTGTCTGTCGGTGTCGAAAACAGTTTGTCCGTATCGTCAAATTCAACCAAATCCCCTAAAAGGAAAAATGCCGTCTTATCTGAAATTCTCAAAGCCTGCTGCATATTGTGCGTTACAATTATGATTGTATACTTGTCTTTAAGAGAAATTGCAAGCTCCTCTATTTTTGAAGTTGAAATGGGGTCAAGCGCACTGGTGGGCTCATCCATGAGAATCACATCCGGTTCAACCGCCAAAGCCCTTGCAATGCAGAGCCTTTGCTGCTGACCGCCCGAAAGCCCGAGTGCATTCTTTTTAAGCCTGTCTTTTACTTCATCCCAAATTGCCGCACCTTTAAGCGACTTTTCCACGATTTCGTCAAGCTGTGCCTTGTTCTTCATGCCGTGCGTTCTTGGCCCGTATGCGATATTATCATATATGCTCATCGGGAAGGGATTCGGCTTTTGAAAAACCATTCCGACTTCGCGTCTTAAATCGTTGACATCGACCGAAGGGTCAAAAATGTTTTGACCTTTATATTTTACCTCGCCCGTGATTTTTACGCCCTGAACAAGGTCGTTCATTCGGTTGAGCGTCTTCAAAAATGTGGATTTTCCGCAGCCTGAAGGGCCGATGAGCGCCGTTATGCTCTTTTCCGGAATTTCCATATTGATATCTTTGAGTGCCTGATGGTCGCCATACCAAAGGCACATGTCTTTTACAGAAATAATGCTGTCCATTTTTTTGTCCTTTTCTACTACTGAAATATCTGCTGTTTTTAACGCAGTCTGTTGAAACACCTGCTGATAAACTATGCTGCTTGGTTTATGGGCTTTCCTCTGCTTTTAATCTCATATGCTCCGTTTCTTCTTGAAGTGCCTGCTTACAAGCTCAGCTGCGATATTTATTATCAGCGTAAGTATCATAAGTATTGCCGCAATCGCAAATGCTATTCCAAACTCACCCTGCTCTTTTGCATAAACATAAAGTGCAACGGTTAGCGTTGCTCCTGCACTGTTTAACCCGTCTATAATGCCGTTTATCGCATGGGCGAAGCCTGCCGTGAAAAGAAGTGCCGCAGATTCTCCCAAAATCCTTCCGACCGCAAGTATGCAGCCTGTTATGATTCCGTCCACGCACCCGGGAAGCACGACTGTTCTTATCACTCTCCATTTTCCAGCACCCAGTCCGAATGCGCCCTCACGATAGCTTTGCGGAACTGTCTTAAGGCTTTCCTGAGTTGTTCTCATAATAGTCGGCAGATTCATGATAACAAGCGTCAAAGCACCTGCCAAAAGCGATGTCTTCATTCCGAAGAACTGGCAGAAGAAGAGCATTCCCACAAGACCGTAAATTATCGAAGGAATTCCCGAAAGCGTTTCGGCGGCATATTCGATAACCGCAACCACCTTTTTGTTCTTGGCATATTCCGTAAGATATATTGCCGCACCGACTCCGAGCGGAAGAACTATCACAAGCGTTGCAATCACGATATAAATTGTATTCAATATGTCAGGCAAAATTCCTATGCTGTCTGAAAGGTAGCTTGGTCCTGTCGAAAGCAGCTTCCATGTGATATTTGGAATGCCTTTTATGAAAACATAGGCAATTATGAAAATTACCAGTGCGCAGGTCAGCGCAACCGCTATGCCCATCAGCGTTTTCATTGTTACTATATAAGCTTTTCTTTGATTTGATACTTTACCTTTGTTCATTTCCGTTCTCTGTTTCATTCTTATATTGTCACTCAGTAACTTTTGTTTACCCTACTTTATACATCTACATTCTTTAACCTTTTTCTCCGCTGCTTATACCTGCATTGATTGGTCATCTTTCAAAATACTTCTGCCGCATTGCGCCATTTTGAAAATTCACGTTCTTCACTCTGATTTATGATTTAGCCAAGAGGAAATCTTCTATGCCTCTTTATTCCTCTTAAGGAAAAAGTTCAGCGTTGCATTTATCAGCATGATAAACAAGAAAAGCACAAGTGCGATTGAAAACAGCGCCTGCCTTTGAAGTCCGCTCGAATATGACATCTCGCTTGCAACCGCAGTCGTAAGAAACCTTACGCT
>CAVHKC010000270.1:0-2122 GCA_963636455.1 Ruthenibacterium lactatiformans | reverse complement strand
GTGTTATTGCCGTTGTTTTTTATTGTGAAAGTTCCGTATGAAGGAAGCTCAAGTCCAATTGCAATCTCATCGCTGTAATATGTAATGCCGCCCGCTGTAATATATGCACGGGCATAATAGTTCACTCCTTTTTGCAAATTGCTTGCTATGACTGAAATCGTGCCGCCTGCCGAATTTACAGCACTTGCAGTTTTTGCGCTTCCGTTGTTTACAGTAAGGCTCGGCGAATTCATAACGCCCCAAACAAAGCCGCTTTCGGTGATTGTGTCGGTTCCCGGGTTTTTAAGCGTTGCGGTGAGTTTTTTCGTGCTTTCCGTAAAACTAAGATCTCCTATATTCACATAAGACGAAACATAAACCGAGCAGACTTTTGCGGTTGAATTTCCCGCTTTATCTTTGACTGTTACCGTTACATTTTTACTGCCCGGAGTTTTGGTACAGTTTGCAGGCAATGTGACAGCAACCGTGCAATCCGCTGCACTGCTTTCGTTATCCGTGATGGTAAGAGCTGCTTTAACCGCCGCTTTAACAGAAGAATCGCTGTCTCCTGTCATAACCTGAATCGGCGCATATTCAACTGTCGGTGCCAAAACATCTTTCCACTGTGCAAAAAGTGTTGCCGAAGCAGCAGGCGTTATTTTTGCATTTGCAGAATAAGTCTTGCCTGCGGCAGTATCTTTCCAGTTTACAAATGTATATCCGCTTCGAATGGGAATCTGAGAAGATACTGTCGTGCTGCCTCCCTTCCAAACCGCCTGTGTGGAAGGAACATTGCTTACGCCCTCGCCGTTTCCGTCATAGCGCAGTGCCAAAGGGCTTTCAAATGCGGCCGTGACAGAATTTCCCACACTGTCTGAAATAACAAATGTAACTGTGTTGGGTTCGGTAAAAGAAACCGTGTAGCTTCCGGGATCTAAAGTTTTTGTCTGATTTTTGTTATATACAACAGAAACCATATAATCTTCCGGATTTTCGGAGCCTTGATTTTCGGCTGAATTAAGTGATGCTGATATGTCTGTATATTCAATGCTTTCCTTCACATAATCGTAAGCATAATAAGGTCCGCAGTTATATGCTCCGCCCTTCCAGCAAAAATATCTGTATTCTGCGGGAGTTTGCGTGCCTGAAGCCTTATAAAGCCCGCCAAAGAGGCATGCATCGAAATCCTTTCCCGGAGTTTCGACAGCCACATATACCTTGACCTGTGCATCTTCGCCGTACTTTTTCTTAATATATTTCAGGGAATTGTTGGACTCTTCTGTCGCCTTTAAAATCGCACCCGAACCGAGTGCCGACACGGCATCGTCTTCGCTGTAAACGCTGTCCAAAAATGCATAGGTCTGCCCTGCCGCAAAAGAGGTTGTTTCACTGAAGCTGTGATAAATGAACGCATTTCCGCTGCCGCTTATCCTTGTCAAAGCAATGGCTGTTTCTGCGGCATTTATTCCTATTCCTGAGCTAAACGGCAGTAAAGAAAACACGGTGATAAAGCCAAGCACCGCTGCCACCAAACGCTTTGCTGTTTTCTTTTGCTTTTTTTTGAATAACATTTGCGTTCACCTCCTGCCGCTTAATTGTTTTAAAAGTATAACAAAAAAGCCCGCTTGCGGCCGGCTTCGTTCGTAATTGGTTGTTTTTTTAGCGTAATTGGATTTTAGCTTTTGCTTTTTAAGATAATGCACAAAGTAAGAATTCCATTTTCTGTGCTGTAGCTTATATCACCGTCATATTTTTGGGCAGCTTTCATCATGCTTTCTATGCCGATTCCCTTCTGCTTTATCATGTTGTTTTCAATAACAAGCCCTTCTTTGCAGGTGTTTTTGCAGACAATAACGATTTTATCGGAAACAGTTCTTATGTTGACATCGACCTTTTTGTTATCACCGCATTCTTTGCAGCCGTTGATGGCATTTTCCAAAAGATTTGAACAAATGGCAACAAAGTCCATATCGCTTACGAAGCTTTCCTCCTGCACATCCGCTTCTATCGAAACGCAAATATCCTCGCTTTGCGCCTTGGCATAAAAGCTTGAAAGTATTGCATTTAATGTCACATGTGCACAATACTCTTTGGGTCTTGCATCATCAAGGCTTTCGTCATACTGTTCTATATAATGCAGTGC
>CAVHKC010000269.1:1416-2140 GCA_963636455.1 Ruthenibacterium lactatiformans | reverse complement strand
CCTCTTCGTCTTCAAGCGCTTTTTGCCTGAGATCCTCATCCGAAAGCAGCGTTTCAAGTCTTTCCTTTCTTTTTTCAAGTTCCGCATTTTTGTGACGGTACTTAATAATCTGCATTCCAAATACAACGCAGACAAGTATCACCATTATTCCGGCGAAAATATAGACTGCTGCCCTTTTTTTCTTTTTCGAAGTATTCTTTTTCCTGTTCGATTCTGCGTTTCTTCTTGCGTTGCTCATAAAAGTTTGTACATTTCTGCGGCATCTTCTTTTTTCGTTGATTCCGTCAGTGCCGTAATTTCCGCCTTTACCTGTTTTGTGCCGAAGCTTATCTCTAAAATATCTCCGACCTTCACATCATACGAAGCCTTGACCGGTTTCCCGTTGACGCTCACTCTTCCTGCATCACAGGCTTCGTTTGCTATTGTTCTTCTTTTTATAAGCCTTGATATTTTAAGGTATTTGTCAATTCTCATGTGCCTATTCTACTTACTTTTTTTTTATAAATCAAACGATTCACAGTAAATACATATTCCTCACAAAAGGCACGAATCTTTCGACCCGTGCCTTTACATTTGCTCTTTTAGATTTTAGCAGTTTTCTTGTATCAACTGCCGCAGTTTACGGCTTATTTCTTGTTAAGCATATCCTTGAACTGCTTGCCTGCTTTGAACTTCGGTGTCTTTGATGCAGGGATCTTCATTTTTTCGCCTGTCTGAGGATTTC
>CAVHKC010000269.1:0-1406 GCA_963636455.1 Ruthenibacterium lactatiformans | reverse complement strand
GCTCTCTTAGATACCTCAAAAGTACCAAATCCAACCAACTGAACTTTGTTGCCTTTCTTAAGTTCGTTCTGAACTGTTCCCGTGAAAGCCTTTAAAGCAGCCTCTGCATCTTTCTTGCTGATATTAGCTTCTTTTGCGATTTCAGCAACTAATTCAACTTTATTCATCGTGTATCCTCCTATATAAAGAATTTTAATACCGTTATTAAGCAGTTCATTCTCTGCAAAATAGTTCTTACTACTTATATCGCAACCGCCGTTGTTTGTCAACAAAAATGTGGTTTTTTCGGCACTATCTGCCTTTTTTGAGGCCTTTTTTATGTCCGGTTTGACTTTTGATAATCTTTGCAATATACTTTCCATTAATAAGTTTTTTGAGATATATAAGGGTTGTTTTATTTTTTTACAGGGGGCTTATTTTATGAAGTTTAAACGAGAAGATTTCTTCTCTTTACCCAATATTTTAACCTACATCCGAATACTTCTTGTTCCCGTGTTTGTAATTGTTTTTGTGAATGCGCAGACCTGGGTAGACCATATATGGGCAATTGCCATAATTCTCATATCCGCCGCAACAGATATTATTGACGGATACATTGCAAGGAGATTCGATATGGTTACCGATTGGGGAAAGGTCATCGACCCTGTTGCCGACAAAGCAATGCAGGGTGCAATGATGTTCTGCATAGTTGTGAAATTCCCCCTGGTTCTGATTCTCATCGTGCTTTATGCAATAAAGGAATTCGCTTCTCTTGCACTGAGTGCATATCTTCTTAAAAAAGGAAAACATATTGACGGTGCCCGCTGGTATGGCAAACTCTGCACGGTAGTCCTTTATGCTGTCATGCTTTCTCTCGTAATTTTTCCGCATATACCTGAACAGGTTGTAGGAATCCTCATAGGTGCTTCCGCCGCATTCATGATTCTTGCATTTGCACTGTATATGAATGAATATTTCAAACTCTATGCCGAGCTTAAAGCAGAAGAAAAAGAGGGCACTTATGAAGCGCCCGAACAAATTTTCTATTTCAGAAAAGAAAGCAAGAAAAAGCAAAAAACTTCTGAAAAATCACAAACAGATGAAAAACACGAATAGCTTATAAATGCCTTCATCAAGCATTTTTCGCTCTTGCTTCTTCTTATGTCAGCCTTTCAAGAATTCCTTTGTCTTCTTATATATTCCCTTGGCATCCAAGCCGTATTTTTCAAGCAGTTCCGCTGCCGGGCCCGATTGACCGAAGCAGTCGTTCATTCCTATGGGGAGAACCTTTGCCGGACAATTTTGTGCAAGTACTTCCGAGACTGCACCGAAAAGCCCGCCGATTACCGAATGTTCTTCAACCGCAACGGCTTTTTTTGTTTTGGAAACACTCTTTATTATAAGCTCTTTATCTATCGGCTTTATCG
>CAVHKC010000268.1:1150-2151 GCA_963636455.1 Ruthenibacterium lactatiformans | reverse complement strand
CCCCACGACACCCTCTACATTCATCATGGCAAAGCAGTTCGGATATGACGGAACAATAACCTCAAGCAGCGTCGTTTTAACAACGCTTTTTTCGTCCGTCACAATGACGATATTCGTTTATACGCTGAGAACGCTGGGGTATATATAAGATTTAAGGGAAAGCAAGTTAAAAAAGATAATAGCCGAATTTATATTCGAAAATCATTAAGAAAACAAACACTGAAAAACGGATGCCAATCTGAAAAAACAAAATACAGGAAGGGCATCCGTTTTAATATATAAAATAACAAATATCTGTTGAAAAATGACGGAATAATAATATAATTAATGCAAAAAGTGTCCAATGAAAGACAAAATATGTTGCATAAAACGGAGATAAAAGCATGAGCTATTCAGCAACGCAATTAGCAAAGAAATTAGACATTTCAAGGTCATATTTATATTATCTCAAATCAAACGGGGCGGTTGAGATTGAAGTAAATAATAAAGGAAAAGCCGTTTGGAATGAAACAGCCTACAAAAGAATCAGTGAATATCTGAAGAAAAACAAGGCGGCATGCAAAAAAGAAACCAAAGAACTTCCGCCGAAATATAAAACCACCAAAATCAACAATCGAAGATATTTGGGAAATAAATATAAGCTTCTTCCGTTCATTACATGGGTGGTTGAAAACGAATGCGAAAATATAAATACGGTAGCGGATATTTTTGCAGGGACCGGTGCGGTGGCTTCTGCTTTTGTCGATAAAAAGCTGATTACAAACGATATTATGTACAGCAATTACATATGCCATGTCGCATGGTTTGGAAGCGAATGCTATTCGGAAGAAAAAATTATAGAAATTATTATGCAGTATAACGATTTGAATGTCACAGAAGACAATTATATGAGCGATAATTTTTCTGATACTTATTTTTCCTTGAATGACTGCAGAAAAATAGGATTTATCAGGCAGGATATAGAAGATAAATTCAATTCGGGGGATATAAATGAGAGGGAG
>CAVHKC010000268.1:0-1140 GCA_963636455.1 Ruthenibacterium lactatiformans | reverse complement strand
CTGTATGCAATGGATAAGATTGCCAATACATGCGGACATTATGATGCATACAGAAAGCATTCAGAGTTTGAAAAGCATTTGGAACTTTGCGTTCCAAAGCCGGAATCTGATACCAATGAGAACAATATCTGCTTCAACATGGACACAAATCTGTTGGCACCGGAAATAGAGGCGGATTTGGTTTATATTGATCCGCCTTACAATTCAAGACAGTATTGCGATGCCTATCATTTGCTGGAAAATGTGGCAAGATGGGAAAAACCCAAGGTGTTCGGGGTCGCTAAAAAAATGGACAGAACATCCTTAAAAAGCGATTATTGCACACAAAAGGCTGCCAAAGCATTTGAAAATTTAATAGATTCGCTTCATGCAAAATATATTTTGCTTTCTTATAACAATATGGCAAATAAAGGAAATGACAGGTCTAATGCAAAAATAAGCGATGATGATATTATGCGGATTTTAAGCAAAAAAGGCAAAGTAAAGGTTTTTACGGAAGAATATAAAGCATTTTCTGCCGGGAAATCCGATATACAGGAAAATCTGGAGAGGCTGTTTTTGTGCATTTGCAGCAATGATGAAAGGGAAGTTATCCCGTCTGCATTAAATTACACAGGCGGAAAATACAAGCTGCTTTCACAGATTCTGCCGTTGTTTCCGCAAGATGCGGACCAGGTTGTGGATTTGTTTTGCGGCGGCTGCAATGTCGGAATAAATGTAAAGTGCAACAAGGTTTTGTTTAATGACAGCAATGAATATCTTATGGGATTATTGGATACATTCAGGAGGTTAAGCAAAGAAGAAATATTTGATTGGATTTATAAAAACATTGATAAATACGGATTATCAATGGTAAGCAAAAACGGTTATGCTTTGTATAATTGCGAAAGCTCAAAGGGTTTGGGCGAGTATAACAAAAAAGGCTTTTCAAAACTCAGAGATGATTTCAATAAAAAAACCGATAAGGATGATGAGTATTATTTGATGCTTTATTTGCTGATTGTATATTCGTTCAACAATCAATTGAGATTCAACAAAAAGGGAGAATTTAATCTGCCTGTCGGCAAGAGAGATTTCAATTCCAAAATGCAGCAGAAATTGGAAAAATTCATTGACAGAGTCAAGAGCGGAGATTACAGA
>CAVHKC010000267.1:0-2157 GCA_963636455.1 Ruthenibacterium lactatiformans | reverse complement strand
TGTCATTTCCTGTTTCGTAAGCAACGCTGTTAAGGAGGCTCTTTCCATAGTCCTGGATTGCCTCATAAGCATGTACGGTTGTGTAGGTTACAGTATATTTTGAATTCGTAGATTCATTTATTTTTACTGTTACAAGCGTGCGGCCCGTGTCCTTTTAGTTCGGGCTTTGGCTTACTGTGTATCTTCCTTCGTCAAGTGTTTTGCCCGACGCAGTTACTGCAACCGTGGAAAGGTCTATCTGTGCACCATTCGGAAGAAGGTCGTAGAATGTTCCGCTTTCCTGTTCAATATTTGATGTGCCTCTGTCGTCTATGTAGTATTCGTAAGCAGTTACACGCCAGGTTGTGTAATAAGTCGATGTTCTCTTGTCATTCTTTGTGCCTGTAACCTGCTTTGTAATCGAAGAATGCGGCGTTACCTTCACAATATATCCGGTATCACTGTAAGAGCGGCTGAATATATTCTTTTCGTTCTGCATTGCTTTTGCGTTCGAATAATTTATAAGACCTATGCTGCTTGAATCACCCACAATCTTCAAAACATTTTCCGTGCCTTTAAGCGAAATCGAGGGCTTCATATACAGATATGTGTAATAATATGCATTTGAGCATGTAAGCCGAACACCCTTTATGCCCTCAGCAAAGGTAATGCTCTTGCCTGTGTATTTTGTTATAAGACTTTCATCAAGCGATGAATATATGCCCGAAGCCATATCCCAGACAGCTGCACTTTGCCATGTATCTGTTCCTGTACGAACCCAAAGCGTTACCTTGTCTGTATCTTTGTAATCGGTGATATTTTCCTGCACAAATCTCTTTTTTTCTGTGTTATAGGCTGCCGTTTTCATCGATATGCTGAAGTTTACGGATGTTATGTCGTAATCATCGTCATTAAGCTTGTTAGAGCTGCTTCCAAGATAAAGCTCGTCATCCGTTAACACATAGTCCACGCTTTTTTGCCCATACTTTCCGGCATTTGCATCCTCTTCCGTTCCGGTTGCACCGTCTGCAAGCGTGTAAGGATAAGGATATGCTGTCATAGATACACTATACGAAAGGTTATCTATGCTTGTTATGGTTTTATCAACAAGATCGCCCAAAGTATATCGTTTATACCAATTTGCATCCTTATAATTCGAAAAATAAGATGTAGGTTTTTCATATGTAATGACAACAGGCGTGGGTACATACGGTACCGGCTCCGTGTAGCGATAGGTTTGCGAAGCAGAAGCAGATGTTGCCGCATCAATGCCGTCATAAGGCGTAAGTGTTATTTTGGCTTTGTTAGTCACGCTGTGATAGCCATTTTCATCGAGCATTTCATCGGCTTTGCTTTTTTCGTAGCGTGTGAGCACATAGTCATACCTTGTAGAGTTTGAATTTGATGTCCGAATGTTGGTAACCTCGTTCGAAGATGTGAATTGACTCTGACCTGCAAATTTGTATCCTACAACATTTCCTCCAAGGTCTGAGAAAGTATCTTCTATTTTAACATTGTATGGCTGATTATTATTTACAGTGCTTTGAATCGTCCATATAAGATAGTAATAGTTATCGGCATCAGAAGGCTTGCTTCCCCAGCTGCTTTGCCATGATGTTATAAGTTCAGTTGAATAAATATTTTTAATTGACGCTGATGAAAGTGTTGCCGATGTATTTATATATACAGAATCTCCCTCAGCACTTTTTTGTGCACTTCCGCCTTTTGAGCCCGTTGCCGACATGGTACTTTTGAACGTATGCTCTGCCATATCGACATAATTGATTGCTGTTTTTGTTGTTGTGTAGCTTACCTCAATATAGCCTGATGTTCCCCCGTTCAGACTTGTGTAGTTATATATTGTGACAGTATTATTTGCCGAATCTATGCTGTAAGTGAAATCCGGCTCATCGCTTTCATAAAGCTCTGAATCCAGAATATAAGGGCAATCAAAGGTATCCGCCCAATTTCCGTCTCTGTCCTTGAAAACATGAAGCGGGAGCGTGAATTTGAGTGCGCCCTTGTCTGTTATCTCATCTCCGGAGATAACATAATTAAGATTATATATAAATGTATGCCCGGATGAATTACTTGAAGTCGTCCAGACATATTTTCCGTCTGTTTTTGTCGCACCTTCCGAAAAGCCGATTTCGTAGCGGTCGATTGAAATGGTTGTAT
>CAVHKC010000266.1:0-2160 GCA_963636455.1 Ruthenibacterium lactatiformans | reverse complement strand
AATACAAGAGTCTAAAAAATCCCCCCTGTGTGTCTACTTTTTGTATAGCACTTCATTTTATTCGAACTTCCCGTTTTTTTGATTTCGGGAAGTTACCTTGAGAAACTTCAGGGGGAAGATATTTGAAAGACATTTGAGAAACTGCAGAGAAAACGAATGTTATATGAATATTCCGCCTAACTGAAGACATCAGCCCGGCAAATCGGAAAGCACAAATCGGGGAACCGGAAATCACCTTAAATCATCTTGATTTCCAAAACTGATATGGGGATGTATTTGTCAAGCCCTTGCCGCTTCTGCGGTGCGGAGCAGGCTTTACAAATACAGTCCCATATCAGACACTTTTCCGGATGATTTCTTGTCACCGGAATGATGATTTCCATATGCCGTACAGGTGATGGATTTTAGCACAGATTATTCAGGAATGTTTTAGAAACAACAGCAGCATACAAATGTTATAATCGGACTGTCTGATATGGGTATGAATAGAAAGGACATGCCCTATGAAAAAATCAAATAATAAGAAGTATTCGCACCTGACATACAAAGACAGATCAATTATTCACGAATTCATTAATTACGGATGGAGTTTTACTGCCATCGGAAACCGAATTCACAAGGACCGCACAACTATAGCCAAGGAAGTTAAGCTTCACCGTTTTGTAAAACCTTGCAGACAATCCAGAACCATTGACTGCGCCAAGCTTTCTAAGGCTCCTTATGTTTGCAACTGCTGTTCTGATATTAACAGCTGCGGCAAGGCTAAATTAATCTATGATGCTGCTGTTGCCGACCATGAGTATCGTCAGACCTTATCTTTGCAGCGTGCCAATCTTAAGTTTACGAAGGATCAGGTGGCTGCAATTAATGATGTTATTGCTCCTTTGATGATTAACAAGCATCAAAGTGTCAATCATGTTTTTGCTTCACATCCCGAATTACTCCCTTTCAGTAAATCTACATTTTACAGATATGTCGACCTTGGTCTTTTAAATGTAAAAAATATTGATTTACAGCGCAAGGTTCGTTTTAAAGTGAAGAAGGAATACGATTATTCCCGTGAAAAAATCGATTACGCATATCGCCTTGGAAGGCAATATCATGACTTTCAGGATTATATGGAATTAAATCCTACGGCTTCTGTTGTTGAAATGGATACCGTAATCGGAACCAGAGGAGGCAAAGGCGGCAAATGTTTCCTTACATTGTTGTTCAGGCAATTTAACTTCATGCTCATATATCTTCTGCCTTATAAAAGGACTCAATATGTAAATGAAGTATTCCGACATTTAAAAAAGGTGTTGGGCGATTTTGAATTTTCAAGATTGTTCGAGGTGATATTAACAGATAACGGCTCGGAATTTTCCGTTCCTGAAAGCATTGAGCTTTCTTTAATAAGCGGAGAAAGGCTGTCATCTGTGTTTTTCTGTGATCCGAATGCCTCCTGGCAAAAAGGTTCTATTGAAAAGAATCACGAATATATAAGATATGTTTTGCCAAAAGGGACATCCTTTGCAGGACTTACGCAAGAAGACTGCCTCCTTCTTGCCTCCCATATTAACTCAGTACCCAGAAAGTCACTCAACAACCAGTCTCCGTTTGAAGCCGGGCAAGGCTTCATTGGCATTAATAACATCAATAAACTCGGTATTAAGAAGATACCCTATGATGATATTAATTTAACCATTAGATTGCTTAGCAAGTAGTTTTTTGATACACCCATATCAGGCATCAACATAACTGAATACAGCCTGATTTCATCGGGAAGTTACTGTTATTCTTTTTTCAGGATACCGAAGTTCCCGTTGGTTTGTGTACCCAAAATTACCTGTAAAAGTGATTAAATTATACATTTTTCATCCGAATACCACAATTACTAATATAAATATTCCTTATTTTTCTTGAATTTTCGGGAAGTAAGCGTTAGAAGTTTCATTTTCTGACCATCGGGAAACTCGCATGAAATTTAACGTTACAGTTTTGCTAACGATGCATTCTTCTAAGAATCATCGTCGGTTACTTCTTTGATCACCTTGATCTGTTTCGGGAAAACAATTTCAGCATTTTCATTGCTGAGTTCTATCTCGGCAATAGCCTTGTCATTCAAAAACGGATATATGTCAATCTCAAAATATTGATTTTTGTATGTAAGACAATATC
>CAVHKC010000265.1:0-2195 GCA_963636455.1 Ruthenibacterium lactatiformans | reverse complement strand
GCCTTATGAGTGGGCGCTTGACGGAATTTCAAACACGCAGACAATCAACCCCGAAGCACTGGGGCACAGCGAAAAAGAAAGAATCGGCAATCTGGTTCAGGTTTTGGACGGATATTTTGAGCAGGGCGCACATCATCTGAATGTTAATGTGTTCGGCAAAGAACTGCTTATTGATGCAATGGAACATCCGGAAAAACCCGAATATGCAAACTTCACAATCCGCGTGTCCGGATATGCCGTTAAGTTTATTGACCTTACAAGAGAACAGCAGATGGATGTAATTTCAAGAACATGCCACGAGAAAATGTAATAAATTCAGAAAAACATACAGGGCTTGTACATTCTTTGGAAAGCTTTGGGCTTGCAGACGGTCCGGGAGTGCGTTTTGTCGTGTTTTTGCAGGGCTGCGCAATGCGCTGCAGATACTGCCACAACCCGGACACCTGGGCGCTTGAAGGTGAGGGCAAAGAATGGAGTGCGCAAAAGCTTTTTGAGCATGTCATCCGTTATAAAAATTACTGGCGGGATAACGGTGGAATCACGGTAAGCGGAGGTGAGCCGCTGCTTCAAATCGATTTTGTCACGGAGTTTTTCAGACTGGCAAAAGAAAAAAACATCCATACGACGCTGGACACTTCCGGAAACAGTTTTTCGCTGCAGCCTGAGTATTTGGAAAAATTTGAAGCATTGGCGAAAGTTACGGATTTGGTAATGCTTGATATCAAGGCGATGGACCCGAAACTTCACCGGGAACTGACGGGCTGCGATAATAAGGAAATCCTGCAGCTTGCGCATTGGCTTTCGGATAACGCAAAGGATATGTGGATCAGACATGTACTTGTGCCGGGTATTACCGATTCAGACGAAGAACTGTTTGCGCTTAAGGAGCTGGCATCACAGCTTAAAACTCTTAAAAAAATTGAAATTCTTCCATATCATACGCTCGGAGTTTCCAAATGGAACAGACTGAATATGAAATATCCGCTGGAAGGAGTCAGAACGCCGACGGATGAGGAAGTTAAAAGAGCAGCAGAAATTGTGGACTGTAAGTAATGAACCGCAGCCTCACTGTGTGGTGCTTTCTGCATAGCAAATAAAAAAGCCGTATTCATCCGGCAAACGGTAAATAAAAATCCTTTCATATCTTAAAGAATAAAGAATGCCGTATACACTCAACAATCGGGCATAAGAGTGTATTACGGCAAACAGGAAAAATTAAGAATGGGAACTGCCCATTGATAACCGCAGATGTGTATGTTTCCGTTTTGTGTCATAAAATGCATGGGCTGTCGCACTATCGATTTTAAATCAATGGTGCGCAGCCCTTTTTCTCGACTTTGCCAACTAAAATTTTAACACTAAGGCGGCATGCGTTTTCACACACTCCGGGCCGCCTCTTGCCCTTACGCCCATTGCATTGTCACCAACCGCATAGATACCGTCTATCCTCTTTCCGCAAGTATCAATAACTTCTCCGTGTTCCTTGATTCTTACACCGCCCAGGCAGACTTCGCTGCAGATTTGTCTCCAAAAAGCGTAAAACGGTCCTTGTTTAACAGGCACCAGGAATCTCGGATCTTTCGAAAAATCTTCATCCACTCCCTTTTCACATGCCTCGTTATATCGTTCTACAGTTGCCTTAAATACCTTAGGGTCTGCACCTATTTGAACAGCCAGTTCTTCTATCGTATTCGCCTGTTTTGCGCAGTGGTCCTGTTTTTTGCCGTATTCAAGGTCTTTTTCATAGTCCTTCAATATCCAGACTTCAGTTCCGTCAAAAGGATGCTCGATATGTTCTTTGGCAAATCTCTCAAATTCGGCATGATCGAATATTGCCCAACCGGACTGCCCTCTTTGCTTCAAAAGAGCCGGCGCACTTCCATGAAGCCCTGCTGTTTCGTCAATCCATCGTTCACCGTCAAGATTCACATATAAAGCCTCCGGGCGTCTCATGATCCGATAAAGCGAATCTGAAACAACAGAAAAAAATGAACTGGAAGTCAAAGTTTTCGGAGTATACGATCTGATTGTAAAAGGATTGGGGGCTGTTGCTCCGCTGCTGCTTGTTTTCTTCACCACAGTATTTGCCACTCTCATAAGCAACTCTCGCGGTTATGAAATTTTACTGAATGAAGTTCTTAAGATAAACATAGACCCCGCAATAACCTACGGTCTCATCGTATGCATACTTGTCG
>CAVHKC010000264.1:0-2207 GCA_963636455.1 Ruthenibacterium lactatiformans | reverse complement strand
CCAAGAATCTCATGTGAAATTTTGATAATGGTTGACACCACATAGGAACAAACATCTGACAATGGTTGATTTTTGGCTGTTTTGAGCCCTCAAGGCTTGAAATAAAATCTTGTATTTAAGGATTTGGACGCAGTGAAAGCGAAAACATCTTTCAAAAAAACATTTGATAATTTGCGGTTGACAAGCCGTTTTATATAGATTATTATTGTAAGCGAACATAAGTTCGCTAATAGTTAAAGGAGAAAGAAACTTATGGATAAGAGTGAAAAGTTAAAAGCATTGGATGCGGCTATCTCAAAAATCGAAAAAGATTATGGAAAGGGCTCGGTCATGAAACTGGGTGACAAGGCCGATTCTGATGTTGATGTTGTTTCGACAGGCTCGATAAGCCTTGACAGGGCTTTGGGTGTCGGAGGAATTCCAAAGGGCAGAATAATCGAAATCTACGGGCCTGAAGCTTCGGGCAAAACAACGCTTGCGCTTCATATTGTTGCGGAAGTTCAAAAATCAGGCGGAATTGCGGGCTTCATTGATGCAGAGCATGCGCTTGATCCCAAATATGCAAGGTCTATCGGCGTGGATGTCGACAATTTATATATCTCTCAGCCGGATTACGGTGAGCAGGGCCTTGAAATCTGCGAGACGATGGTTCGCTCGGGTGCGGTTGATATTATTATAATCGACTCCGTTGCGGCGCTTGTTCCCAAGCACGAGATTGAAGGCGAAATGGGAGATGCAACAGTCGGTCTGCAGGCAAGGCTTATGTCGCAGGCATTAAGAAAGCTTACGGCGGTTTCTGCAAAAACAGGCTGCACGATTATTTTCATAAATCAGCTCAGAGAAAAAATCGGCGTTTTTTACGGTCCTTCCGAAACAACGACAGGCGGCAGGGCACTCAAGTTTTATGCTTCTGTCAGAATCGATATCAGAAGAATCGAATCTCTTAAGTCGGGCGGAGATGTCATCGGAAACAGGGTTCGTGCCAAGGTCGTAAAAAACAAGGTTGCACCGCCTTTCCGTGAAGCCGAATTTGATATAATTTTCGGCGAAGGAATTTCTTCTGTCGGCGATATTCTCGATTTGGCAGTTGAATACAAAATCGTAGACAAGAGCGGAGCATGGTACTCTTATAACGGCGAAAAGATTGGCCAGGGAAGAGAAAATGTGAAGCAGTATATGAAGGAACATCCTGATTTCCTTTCAATGCTTGATACAGAAGTAAGAGTCAAATTGGGAGTGGAATCGGAAGAAGAATCGGAAAATTTTTCAAAATCTGCCGAGGAAGCCGCTGCTTCCAAAAACACAAGCGAAGAAGCCAAGGAAAGCAAGGCAAAGTCAAAAGCTTCAAAGGGCACAGAAGATGCAGACGATATCGGCCCAATGGTAATGTAAAAAGACGATTGATCATACATACTTTCATACAAAGAAAATCGCTTGTAAACAAGCGGTTTTTTTTGTAAAATAAATCATGGGTGAAACCATACAGAGCGAAACGGTTTTAAAGTGTTCTTATCTCGATTCCTTGAGCACATGTTGGGCATTTTTCTTTGCATGATATTACCCATAGGAGAAATATAAATCGGAGGTATTTATTTTATGAATGTGTATAAGACCGAAAACATCCGCAATGTCGCACTTTTGGGGCACGGCGGTTCGGGAAAAACAACCCTGGTTGAAGCAATGGCTTTTACTACCGGCATTACAACACGTATGGGGACGGTGAATGACGGTAATACAATCAGCGATTTCGACAAAGAAGAAATCAAAAGAAAATTTTCAATCAGCACAACGGTTATTCCGATTGAATTTAACGGAATCAAAATCAATATTCTTGATACACCGGGATATTTTGATTTTGTCGGCGCACAGGAAGAAGCAATTTCTGTCTGCGATGCGGCCGTGATTGTTGTTTCGTGCAAGTCGGGGGTTGAAGTCGGTGCAATGAAAGCATGGGATATTTGTGAAAAATACAATATTCCCAGGATTATATATTTGTCGGGCATGGATGATGCAAATGCTGATTTCATGAAGACTGTTTCCGAACTGAAAGAAATTTTCGGAAAGAAGATAGCTCCTTTCCATCTGCCTATTATCGAAGACGGCAAGTTCACGGGTTATGTGAATATTATCCGCCAGGCAGGAAGAAAGTATAAACCGGACGGTTCATATGACGAATGTCCAATCCCAGAGGAACTTTCTTCGGCGGT
>CAVHKC010000263.1:0-2209 GCA_963636455.1 Ruthenibacterium lactatiformans | reverse complement strand
AATACCCACTTTGTCTTTTCCCAAAACTGTTATTACCGATTTTTTCATTTATGCCTCCATCAATTTTGACATCATATCCTGCATTGCCACATTTATTTCGAAATCCTTTGCTTTATAGCAGGTGTCGGATCTGTCAATTTCTGTTTCAACCGAAAGCTTGGCAAGCTCCCTTGTGTTGTTTTCGGAACTTACATGTCCCAAAATTATCTCTTTTATATTATCATGCAAAAGCCCTGCAAGCAGCCTTCCCGATGTTTCGTTTGACATATGCCCGAAGTTTCCCATGATTCTTTGTTTGAGCAAGTACGGATATGGCCCGACTTCAAGCATCCTGATATCATGATTTGCTTCAAGCATCAAAATGTCGAGCTGCTTTAAATTTTCACAAAGGTGTTTTGTGGATTTTCCCAAATCCGTCACCACCGCAAGGCTCTTTCCCGTCTCATTTTCGGTTGCCTTGTAACAAACGGGATTTGCCGCATCATGCGATACAGCAAGCGGCTTTATCGTGAAATCTCCGATAACAAATTCCTTATCCGGCACAATCTCATTGAAAAGCTCTTCGTTATATGAGCCTAAGCTTTTTGTAAGTTTTATCTGCTCGATTGTTTCCTTCGTTGCATAGACAGGAATTTCCGCACTTCGAAGCAATATGCCAAGCGAGCTTATGTGATCTGTGTGTTCATGTGTAATCAATATCGCACTGAGGTCCTTAAGCCCCGTATCGACACTGCCAAGCCCCTCGTTTATTCGTTTTCTGCTTATGCCTGCATCAATAAGAATATGCGTGTTATTGCTTCCTATATATGTTGCGTTTCCGCTGCTTCCGCTTGCTATGTTAAGTAATCTCATGCTGCCTTAAAATGCTTTCTGTACCATGTAAGAAAAGCATATACCGTCCAGATTTTCCTGTAGTTGTCGGCTTTTCCTTTGTAATGTGCGTCAATAAGCTTTTCAAGCTCTTCCGTATTGAAGAACTGTTTTGAAAGATCGGATGTAAGTTCTTCTTTTATGCGATTGTAATGGACATCTTCTCTGAGCCAGTTTCTTACAGGGATTGGAAATCCCAGCTTCTTTCTTTCGGCTGAAACATCCGGCATATATTTTGCCGCACTTGCCCTGAAATATGCTTTGGTTTCCTTGTGCCTTGAAGGAACTTTTGAAGCCACCTTCCACACTTCCTTGTCCAAAAAAGGAACTCTGACTTCAACCGAATGAGCCATGCTCATGGTGTCGGCTTTGTATAAAATATCTCCCCAAAGCCAAAAGTTGATATCGATATACTGCATCTTCGTGATTTCGTCTTCGTCCTTCACCTTGTCGTAGAACGGTTTAACTATATCATAAGGAGTCGGTTTAAGCTTTGCATTTTTCAAAATATGCGAAATTTCTTTTGTGCTGTAGATGTTCGCATTTCCGATAAATCTTTCTTCGACATCTTTTCCTGCTCTGATAATCAAATCCCTTCCTCGAAATTTGGGAAGATGACCGCATATATTGGCATTAAATCTTCTTAAAGGTTTGGGAAATTTTCTTATTTTTGCAAGATCAACCGGAAGTCTGTATATATTATATCCTCCGAACATTTCATCCGAGCCTTCGCCCGAAAGAATAACATTTACCTGCTTTGAAGCCTCTTCGCTTAGGAAATACAAAGCAATGGCCGACGGGTCGGAGATAGGCTCGTCGCAGTGCGCAAGTATCTTCGGAAATTTTTCAAAATATTCTTCGGTTGTTATAAGCTTATCGTAATTTGCTTTTCCGACATATTCCGAAAGCTTCTTTGCAAGCGGAATTTCGTTGCAGTTTTCATAATCGAAACCGACGCTGAATGTTCGGCTTACATTGCTTCTTGCCACAATATAGCTTGAATCGACACCTCCCGAAAGGAATCCGCCGACTTCTCTGTCGCTTACTTCATGGGCATCAATCGAATTTGCCATTGCCTTATCCACAAGTTCTTCGGCTTCATCGAATGTGATACTTTCGTCTATATCGAATTTGGGCTCCCAATATTTTTCGACTTTGATTTCGCCGTCTTTCCATGTCATGCAGTGCCCGGGCATAAGCCTGTAGATATTTTTGTAAAAAGATTCTTCAAGCACAGAATATTGAAACGAAAGATAGCTTTCGAGCGCATTTTGATTGAATTCCTTTTTCACTTCATGATAGGGCAAAATCCCCTTTATTTCAGAGCCATAGACAAACG
>CAVHKC010000262.1:0-2236 GCA_963636455.1 Ruthenibacterium lactatiformans | reverse complement strand
CGGCAGTGTATTTTTGTTTTTATAAAAAAGGGCTTTTGCACTTATCATTTCCGTATATGTAAGCGCAGCGCCCTGTTCTTTGCAAAGCTTTCTAAACGGCATATCCGTAATCCCCGCCATCGGCGCAAGAAAAGCTCTTCCTTTTATTTCAACATTTCCTATTTTCATATTATGCAATATTTTTATTTGTTTTTTTCATATAGAAGCCTCAGTCCGATCATGGTAAGGTTCGGCTCGTGATAGTGAATTTTTTCCGTTGACGGGAAAATTATATTTGAAAAACCGCCCGTTGCAACGACCTTGACATCCTTCGCACCGGATTCTTTTATCAGCCTGTCAATAATATATTCCGCCTCGCCTATATGACCGTACATAATTCCTGCCTGAAGGCTCTTGATTGTATCCTTTGCCATGATGGTTCCGGGATCTCTTATCTCAATTTCGGGAAGCCTTGCCGTTCCGCCCCACAAAGCCCTTGCAGATATCATGATTCCGGGGCAAGTTACTGCCGCCTCAAAAGCACCTGTTTCCGAAAAGAAATCGAATTTGGTTGCTGTTCCGTAGTCGCAGACAATCACAGGTCCTCCGTAAAGTTCAAGCGCCGCAACCCCGTCTACGATTCTGTCTGGTCCCACTTCTCTCGGGTCTGTCTTGATAAGCTTGATTCCCGTTTTCATGCCGGGGCCCACAATCATCGGCTTAAAGCCCAAATATTTTATGATTGAATTTATGAGCGCATGCATGACATCCGGCACAACAGAGGCAATTATTGCCGCATCTATCTTGCTTATGTCCACTTTTTTATTTGCTATTATCGACCCGATTACCACACCGAATTCGTCCGATGTTCTCGGCGTTTCGGTTGTCAGCCTGAATGTTGTCACAATTTCTTCTTTGTCAAATACAGCAAAAGTTATATTTGTATTTCCTGCATCAATAGCCAAAAGCATCGTAATATTCCTCCAATTGTCTGAAGAGTTCTTCTTTTTCTTTCTGCATCTGTTTTATTTTAAGTCTGCTTCCTATTTCGTCATAATAATAATCATTGTCATCAGCCGTGACCGTTATCTCAAGATTCCCATTGTCATTAAACCTCAAAATAATAACGCCGCTTACTTCCTCGACAAAAAGCACACACATAATCCGAAGCTCGTCCTGCACTGCCTTCGGCAGATTGGAATATCTGGGATTTATATAAAATTTTTTGTCATAGCGGCTTGCACCGCACAAAATTTTGTCACTTTCCATATCTGTATCCATATAATAAAACCGCACAGCTTACAGCCGCATTGAGCGATTCCACCTTGCCTCCCATCGGTATTTTGATTTTCTCATCTGAGATACCCGCAATTTCTTTTCTTATTCCGTTTGCCTCGTTGCCGATCACAAATGCTGTTTTTTCTTTGTACATAACCTTATCATAAAACTTTGCACCGTCAAGAGCCGCCGCATAGACGCCTGCCTGTGCGGCCTTGAGCTTTTTTACCGCTTCTTCGGCATCTTCAATTACAAAGGGCACTCTGAATATGCTTCCCATGGTCGAGCGTATTACTTTGGGACTGAATATGTCCGCACAGCCCGGGCTTATTATCACACACGAAACCTCTGCAGCTTCACAGGTTCTTATGATTGTTCCCAAATTTCCTGGGTCTCTTATATTATCAAGTATTACAAACAATCTTCCGTCAAGCATATCCTCAAGCCGATATTCGGGCTGCCTGACAACTGCCATAATCCCCTGCGGTGTTACTGTATCTGAAATTTCTTTGAAAATATCGTCTGCAACAATTTCGATTTTTTCCTTGTTCAGCCCGGCGGTCTTTTTTTTGCGCACGCCGATAAATTCACCGTTTTCGTCCGCAATTTCTCCGCTTTGTTTTTCGAAACTTTCCGAAACATATATCTTTTCCACAAGGTCGTCTGGTGCTTCGCGAATCAGGCGTTCGCCTTCTGCCACAAAAGCTTTTTGGGCTGTTCTTTCTTTTTTTTGGGCAAACAGTTTTCTCAAATTTTTAATTTGTCTGTTTTCTTTTGATTCAATCATATAATTCTATATTTTCTTTACGGCAAGCGCTATGTTTCTTTCGCCGAATCTTGATTTCAGCTGCTCAAGCAGCTCATCTGCTGCATTTGTGCAGTACTTTGTTTCCAAAATCTTTTTCTGCTTTTCCTTTTCAAGATAGATTATCACAAAGATATCCCCTCTGAAAGCTTCATCCCTGAAAAGGTTCTCTAT
>CAVHKC010000261.1:0-2238 GCA_963636455.1 Ruthenibacterium lactatiformans | reverse complement strand
CAAAGGGATTGTCGCATTCAGCGCAAAAATAAGATTTTCCATTTATTTACAGCAGATGAATATTTGCCGCCTCACACTTCCTTCTCATTACATCCGGCCAAACAGAAGCCTGGACCTCGCCCACATGTGCTCTTCCCAAAAGAAGCATGCAAAGCCTTGACTGGCCGATTCCTCCGCCTATGGTGTACGGAATCCTTTTTTCAAGCACTGCCTTATGGAAGGGAAGATTTGCCCTCTCCTTAACATTAGCTTTTTCAAGCTGCTCTTTCATGCTTTTTTCCGAAACACGGATTCCCATTGACGAAATCTCAAGTGCACATTCAAGCGGCTCAAACCAGAAAAGAATATCACCGTTCAGACTCCAATCGTCATAGTCCGGTGCTCTGCCGTCATGCGGTTTTCCATCTCCGAGCTTGTCGCCAATTCTCATGACAAAAACAGCCCCATGCTCTTTGCATATTTCGTTTTCTCGTTCCTTGGGCGAAAGATTCGGATACATTTTTCTTAAATCTTCCGAATCTATGAAGAAAATATCATCTGCAAAATGATAAACGGCACCCGGATATTTGTACCAAACTTCATGTTCCATGTGTTTGATGACCTTGAAAATAAGCCTTACATAGGACTTCAAAGTTTCTTCGTTTCTTTCTTCTTCTGTGATAACCTTTTCCCAGTCCCATTGGTCGACATAAATGCTGTGGAGATTGTCGAGGTCTTCATCCCTTCTTACGGCATTCATGTTTGTATAAAGGCCCTCGCCCGGCTTGAATCCGTAGTAGCCAAGCGCCATCCTTTTCCATTTTGCAAGTGACTGAACAATTTCATATTCGTGCCCCGAAAGTGCTTTTGCATCGAATGCCACTTTTCGTTCGATGCCGTTTAAATCATCGTTAAGCCCCGACTCCTTATCCAAAAAAAGCGGTGCTGAAATCCTTTCAAGGCCCATTTCCTTGCCGAATTCCTTTTGAAATGTGTCTCTTATATATTTGATCGCTTCCTGTGTTTGCCTCACAGAAAGCTTCGGATCATAATTTTTAGGTATTATAAGCTCCATTGCCATTCTCCGTTTTCAACTAAATTGTTTCGGCATATTTAAAAAGCCGCAAGAAATTTTGCAGTTTATGCCTTATGGTTTCAAGACAACATAATCAATACTTAAGATAGGATTCAATCTCCCAGTTGGTCACTTTCTTGCTGTATTCATTCCATTCATGCTGCTTTGCATCGATATATTTTGTGAAAATATGCGTTCCGAGCACCTCTTCCAAAAAGCTGTCCTTCTTTGCTTTTCCTATTGCTTCAAAGAGGTTTGCCGGGAGATTCTTGATTCCCGAACGGGTAAGCTCCCTCTTGCTCATATCAAAAATGTTTTTGTTTATGGCAGCAGGCGGAGTAAGCTTTCTTTCGATTCCGTCAAGCCCTGCTTCAAGGCAGACTGCAAGCGCAAGATAAGGATTTGCCGAAGGGTCTGGGTTTCTAAGCTCGATACGGGTCGAATTTCCCTTTGCCGAAGGAACTCTGATCAGCGGACTTCTGTTTTTTGCAGACCATGCAATATATCTGGGTGCTTCATATCCTGGAACAAGCCTCTTGTATGAATTGACAAGCGGATTGGTTATTATTGCCATCGCTTCGACATGCTTCATAAGCCCTGCCATAAACGAATATGCCTCGGCCGAAAGTCCGTTTTCGTCTTTTTCATCCACAAAGGCATTTTTTCCGTCCTTGAACAAGGACATATTAAGGTGCATTCCGCTTCCTGCGATTCCGTAGACGGGCTTTGGCATGAATGTCGCATAGAGATTATGCTTTTCGGCAATTGTCTTTACGGCATATTTGAAGGTCATTATATTGTCTGCAGAATGAAGCGCTTCTTCATATTTGAAATCGATTTCATGCTGAGCCGGAGCAACCTCGTGATGAGAGGCTTCCACTTCAAATCCCAAATGCTCAAGTGCAAGCACCATATCTTTTCTGGCATCTTCTCCTATATCGTTCGGGCCTAAGTCAAAATATCCGCATGTGTCCGTTAATTCAAGCAGCGGATTTCCGTTTTCGTCATTTTTGAAAAGGAAGAACTCGCACTCGGGTCCTACATTGAATGTGAATCCCAATTTTTCTGCATGAGCACGGGCTTTCTTCAAAATGTATCTGGGGTCGCCCTCAAAGGGATTTTTATCCGGGGTATATATATCACATATAAATCGTGCAACTTTCCCGTTTTTCGTTCCCCACGGG
>CAVHKC010000260.1:0-2257 GCA_963636455.1 Ruthenibacterium lactatiformans | reverse complement strand
GACGCTCTTCAAGGTTCCCTTGTAATCTGACTTCATGACTTCTTCTGTCTGACTTTCGCTTTGGTAGAAGCTTTCGAGCGAATCGAAGAATATCATGTTCTTGGCTTTGTTTGTCTTGTTGTTTGCCGAACGAATCTTGTAGGAATAGCTGTTTCCTGCATAGGCTGTGGTCTCAGATGAATAATCCAAATCGTTCTGTGCCTTTACCTGCTTTTTCAAGCCGTTATATTGATAAAAAAGTGCCTCGACATTCGTTCTTGCCTCACTGTAGAGAAACTTGTTTCCGGAAGATGATGAATCAAGCCCTGAAAGCAGCGCACTTTCGGTTATCTTTCCGCCCGTGTCTGCAATGCCGTTTAGGAGGCTTGCGTTTCCTGTTTCGTAGGCTGCAGAACCCAAAAGACTTTTGCCATAGTCCTGCACGCTTTCATAAGGGTAGTTTGTCAGATAATTGATATAACAGCCATTTGAAAACGACTGCGCAATCTTGAACACAAGCAGCGTTCTTCCTGTGTTTTTGAAGTTTTCAATCATCGAAAGCGTGTAGCTTCCCTTGTTTAAGGCCTTTCCATCGGCAGTGACCGAAATGCTTGACTGGTCCAAAAATGCACCCGCAGGCAAAAGGTCATAGAAGGTTCCGGAGGATTGCTCTATCTGCCCTTTTTCACGGCCGGAAAGCAATCTCCAGCTTTCGTTATTAAATTTTAATGACCACTTTATTTTGAAGTTTCGTTCAATTTTGCTGTTTACAACCTGGCTTACGCTCTTGTACATAGAACCGTTGGAAAAGACTTTTTTGTCTTTGATCCATCTTACTCCGTGGGAATGTTTGTAATATTCTGCATAATAAAACTTCGAACCACGATAGCTTGATTTTGCATGGTTAATATCCCCATAGCAATCATAGCCTACATATACCTCGTCAGAATTTCCTATTATTCCAAGCACATGTTCGTTTTTGTGCAGCTTGATTTTGGGGATAATCGAAACATATGACCGCAGATACGGATTTGACCATTCCAATTTCACATTTTTGACGCCGTCAGCAAACGAAATATTCAAAGCCTTTGAACCAGTATCCGTAATCAGCGTTTCATCAACAGATGTGAATTCTTTTGTTTTCGGACTGTAGACTGCTGCCTGCTTCCATGCCCCATTATACTCAACGCTTATGGTAAGATTGTCCGAATCTGTAAAACGTTCAATCCTCTGTGTTACAAAACTTTTTGTTTCTTTGTTGTAATAATCAAGTTTATCAGCACTAAAGCTCAGATGAACCGAGGCAATGTCATAATCGCTTGAATATAAAGAATTGCCACTGCCGTAATAACCAAATTCACTATTTCTTATGTAAAATCCTTTGGTTTGCATTTCGTAATCGTTATATACATGCCCGAATTTTGCATTTTGGGCGTCTTGTTCGGTTCCGCTTGCATTCATGTCCCAGCAAAGACCGTTAGCAGAGTATACAAAGGAATGTGAGCTTTGTGTGTTGAAATCCGGCTCGAAATCCTGCAATTCGCCGTTTACAAAGTCGTCCAAAGTATATTGGGTTTTTCTGTTGTCACTGTAGTAATACGGCCACCAATAATTATCCGAATTCCCCCAATAATTTCGTGAGCAAGTAATATAAGGACTTCCCAAGCCGTAATATGTATATACAGTTGGTGTTGGCTTTGTTCTTTTAAATGATCCCGTTGCCGTCTGCTGTGTCTGCTTATCCAGCTTTTCCGCCGGTGTTACAGTAACCCTCACCTTGTTTGAAAGCGAATACTGCCCCTTGTTATATGCGGTATCTGCCTGCGATTTGCTGTATCTTGTAAGAACATAATCGGTTCTGTAGTTGCCGTTTGAATATAATGTTTTATGCGCCAGGCAGCCTGTCTGCGTATTTTTGCTTGTGAATTGGCTTTCGCCCTGCATTTTATATCCCACAACACTTCCGCTCATGTCCGAAAATGTGTCTTCGATTTTTATGTCATAAGCCTGCGTTGACGGACTGAAATATGTGCAGACATACCATACAACATAATAATAGTTGTCTGCACCCGAAGGCTTGGTTCCCCAGCTGTTCTGCCATGTTTCGTAGTAGCTGCTTGAGGATGCTGACTTTGAAACTTTTGAAACTGCGGCATTTGTGTCGATATAAACTGCATCTTCTGTAATGTCTTTTTGTGCCACAACAGATGAGGCATCCTCGCTCATCACAATAAGGGATGCCGGCTGCCGGTTTTGAGCCGCCATGTCTATGTAATCA
>CAVHKC010000259.1:0-2258 GCA_963636455.1 Ruthenibacterium lactatiformans | reverse complement strand
ACTGCATATATTGCACCGGCGGATACCGAAGACAGCACGAGTGTTATTTATGCAACAGATTGCGGACAATTCTTTTCCACAGAAAAATGCGGAAACATCACAAGCAGCTTGACGGATATTAATTTGGAAAATCTTGATACAAGTAAAACAGACACTATGTGGTGTATGTTCTACAATTGCAGTTCTTTGAAGAACCTGACATTTGGAGAGGGCTTTGATACCAGCAATGTAACAATGATGGCTCAAATGTTCCTTAACTGTGCCAGTTTGACCGAACTTGATTTATCAAAATTCAACACCGAAAAAGTAACGGGAATGGGAAATATGTTTAATTCCTGCAGCAACCTGAAAAAGTTGAATTTATCAAGCTTCAATACTAACAATGTTCAGGATATGAGAAAGATGTTTGAAGCGTGCAAAACTCTTGCAGAGGTAAGGCTTGGCAAGGATTTTGTGTTTAAGAGTTCGACAGATGGCACGCAAACCTATAATGGCTATCTTCCGGCTCAATCAAGCGATAACATCACCGGTGCGGATGGCAAGTGGTATATCCAAAATAACGCCACAGCAGATGGCATGACGCCTGAAGATTTGGCAACGTATCACAATGAGCAGGGAAAGACCATCACTTATGTGGCAGTTCCTCCGACAAACTATGTGATAAGCAAGAGCAATATGCAATCGGCACTTAATGGGCTTTCAACACAGCCGACTACGCTTAAATTTGTGAAGGGAAGCGACGTGGCAGGTCTTACAGCAACCGCAACGGGTCTTGAGGATTCGAATAAAAGCGATGGTGCGATAAATCTTTATCTGGACGGCACAACCGCATATATTGCACCGGCAGACAGCACTGACTCAACAAATATAATAAAAGCGCCGAGTGACAGCTCATATTTTTTGTATGGTGGTTATGGGAATTTAGGATCAAGCCTTACAAGCCTTGACCTTTCTAATCTGGATACATCTGATGTTACAACCATGTACGGTATGTTTATGAGCTTGAGTGCGCTTAAATCGATTGAATTTGACAGTTTTGATACAAGCAAAGTACAGTATATGAACTTTATGTTTTCTAATTGTAATGCCCTTACAGCGCTTGACCTCAGTGGTTTTGACACAAGCAAAGTAACAAACATGGCGTACATGTTTTATAACTGTAATTCATTGGAGACACTGGATATTGGAACTTTTGACACAAGCAACGTCACAAACATGGAGCTTATGTTTAATAATTGTTACAAAGTGAAAGCACTTGATATTGGAAACTTTAACACAGGTAAAGTTACAAAAATGTGGCATATGTTTGATGGATGTCATACCATTACATCGCTTGAGTTTGGCAGCGGATTTACTACAAGCAAGGTTACGGATATGTCTTGTATGTTTTATGATTGCTACAAATTGACGTCTTTAAATTTGGAAAATTTTGATACAAACAGTATTAGTAGTGGAGGGGTAATTTATATGTTCTCTTCTTGCTATGACCTTGAATCGATTAAGTTTGGCAGCGGATTTACTATAAGTAATGTTACGAGTATCGATTATATGTTTAATAATTGCTACAAATTGTCGTCTTTAAATTTGGAAAATTTTGATACAAGCAGTGTTATAACTATGGAAAAACTGTTCTATAAGTGCTATGCACTGTCATCACTTGATTTGACGAGCTTTGATACATCAAAAGTTACTGGCATGAATAATATGTTTGCATACTGCACAGGCCTTTCGGAAGTTACGCTTGGTGCAAACTTCAAATTCAACTATGCAAGCGGCAATCTGCCCGTACCCGACAGCACTGTCATAGAAGGTGCAGACGGCAGTTGGTATATCAAGGATGGTGACGGAACGGCAATGACCCCGGCAGAGGTTGCAACCTACCAGCAAAGTGCTGCTGATACAGTAAGCTATGTTGCTGTTAAGCCGAAGTCAAGTGCAGAAAATGCTGCAAACAGTGCAGATGTTTCAGATGAAATCACGGACGGCACAGTAACCGACAGCACGACAGAAGAACAGGTGCAGGGCGTGCAGACACAGTCGGATGCAGGTCTTGAATCACAGGATACGGAAAATGTTACAGTTCATGCGCAATGATTTTTGAAAGCGATGAGAAACAAGTTTTTCAAAAGAAAAATAGAAATTCAAATAAAGTTTGAAATCATTCTGTAACCATGATAAGAAGCAGCCAATGCCTCGCACGGCCGAGTGTGTGAAAACTTTTCTGTAAAATAGGATTTCCCGTGATTATATTTGTGGCT
>CAVHKC010000258.1:0-2295 GCA_963636455.1 Ruthenibacterium lactatiformans | reverse complement strand
GGCCTGACGGAGGAAATAAAATGAAAGGTCTTTTGAAATTTATCGGCACGCTGCTTATTGCGGCACTGGCTATTTACGGAACGTGCTGTCTGCTTAAAAAATATGGCAAAGGTCTCGGGATTGATTTCGGAGACGAGGGCTGCTTAGAAGAAGATGAACTTGCATATGACGGTGAGACACAAGATTCTTGTGTTTGCGGCAAAATCAAAAAGGGAATCAAAAGAGAGGTTGCAAAACTGTCATGATGAAAGCTTTTGATTTTGGCAGAAAAAATAATCACATATAAAGAGTACAAAACTGTATTAAGGTTTCGGAAACGTTTTTCGTAACCCTTGATACAGTTTTTTGTTTCGTTAATATGGGCGCATTTTTTTCGTACATTATTTTGACCAAAAGACGAAAGATATATCATTGATTTTTAAAAATAAAAGTATTATTATTTTGATAGTGTTTTTATGTGGGTTAAATATGGGCGGTGCCGATTTGGCAGGTCCGACGTCCGAAAGGACAGCTCAAAAAACAAATTTCATTTTATGTAACTCAAATTACCTGAAGGTTTACTTCAGGAATTAGAAGGAGGATTTTTAGAAATGGTAGATTTAAAAAAGGATTTCGTTGAAAACATGTTTTCAGTGAAAGGCAAAGTAGCACTGGTTACAGGCGCAACGGGCGCACTCGGAAAAGTAGGTGCAAAGGCTTACGGATATGCCGGTGCAAAGGTGTTCATGACAGGACGTAACGAAGCTAAATTAAAAGATTTGGAAGCAGAATTCAAGGCAGAAGGAATCGACTGCGCATATTTCGTAGCAGATCCCGCAAAAGAAGATGATGTAAAGGGTCTTATTGCAGCATGTGTTGCAAAATATGGCCGTCTTGATATTTTATTCATCGCTCACGGATTCAACAAACCCTGCAATATCTTAGAGCAGAGCGTAGAAGCTTGGCAGTACATCATGGATGCTGACTGCAAGTCTGTATACATCGTTCTTAAATATGTTGCAGAGCAGATGGTTGCACAGCTTAACGGCGCAGAAAATGTTGAATCAGGCCAGGGCGGCAAGATCGTTGTTGTTACTTCTCAAAGATCAAAGAGAGGTATGGCAGGATACACAGGTTACTGTACATCCAAGGGCGGCGCAGACATGATGATTGCTTCCATGGCTTGCGACCTTTCGGCTAAGTACGGTATCAACATCAACGCAATCTGCCCGACAGTATTCCGTTCTGAACTTACAGAGTGGATGTTCGATGTAAATTCAGATGTTTACAAGAACTTCATGAAGAGAGAGCCTATCGGCCGTCTTGCAGAGCCTTCTGATTTTGCAGGTTATGTTCTCTTCTTATCATCAAATGCTTCAAACTTCATTACAGGTGCTGCATGTGACTGCTCAGGCGGTTACCTTGTTTGCTAATTTAAATTGCCATATTAAGGATTCCGCAAAGCTTCTTTGCGGAATCCGTTAAAATGAAAAACATATTCAGGAGATGATGAAATGACAGAAATTAAAAATGTTGTTATCTGCGGTGCAGGTATGATGGGCAACATGATCGCACTTTGCTTCTCAAGCTGCCCGGACTTCAACGTTACTGTATGGAACAGACGTGAAAAGCCCTGCAAAGAAGTTATCAAGGCAAACCTTGAACAGCTCAGAGACAAAGGCATAATCACAGACAAGGAAATCGAAGAAAGACTTTCGAGAATCACATTCGTATTCCCCGATAAAGGAGAAGAATTCAAGAAAGCCGATCTTGTTATCGAATGTGTTGCCGAAGTTATGGAAACAAAGCAGGATCTTTTCGCAGAACTTGAAGGAATCTGCCGTGAAGACTGCATCTTCGCAACAAATACTTCGGTTATGAGCCCCACAGAAATCGCTTCCAAGTGCAAGCACAAAGAGCGTATAGTCGGAACTCACTTCTGGAATCCCGGACATCTTATTCCGCTGGTTGAAGTTGTCAAGACAGAAGATGCAACGGTTGAGAATGTTCAGCTTACAATGGACGCTCTTACAAAAGCAGGCAAGAAGCCTATCTTCTGCAAGAAAGACGTTCCCGGATTCGTTGCAAACAGAATGCAGCATGCATTATGGCGTGAAGCAATCTCGATTGTTGAACACGGCATTGCAGATCCCAAGACAGTTGACGATGCAGTAAAATACAGCTTCGGCTTAAGACTGCCTCAGCTTGCTCCGATCGAAAACTCTGACATGGTCGGAACACAGCTTACATACAACATTCATTCATATGTACTCAAATATCTTGAGGATACACATGAGCCTTCACCGCTGCTTAAGC
>CAVHKC010000257.1:0-2296 GCA_963636455.1 Ruthenibacterium lactatiformans | reverse complement strand
CCGTATGACATTTTTGTCTTTTGAATCCGCTGCCTGTCTTGAATTTCGGCATGCACTTCGAATTCGGCTTTGCCCTTGTCGTTTTAGAAAAGATTACATTCCCATCTGCTTTGCAACTTCTTCTGCAAAGTTTTCCTGTTTCTTTTCGAGGCCTTCGCCTGTTTCAAAACGTACAAAGTTTGTAATCTTGATATCGCCCACACTCTTAAGATATGCTGCGACATTCATATCCGAATCCTTAACATAGGCCTGGTCAAGAAGGCATACTTCCTTAAGTTCCTTTTTAAGGCGGCCCTGAATCATCTTCTCGATGATATTGTCGGGCTTGTTGGGATTCTCATTCTTTGCCTGAGCCGTGAGGACTTCTGTCTCATGTGCAAGATATTCGGGATCAACATCTGCTTCTGAAACATACTTGGGTGAAAGTGCCGCAATCTGCATTGCAACATTCTTGAGTGCTTCCTTGTTTGCGTCGTTATTTTCGGCTTCTGCTTCAACAAGAACACCGATTCTTCCGCCGCCGTGAATATATGAAACAACAAGATTATCTGATTTGATTCTTGCGAAACGCCTTACCGTAATATTTTCACCGATTGTAGCGATCTGGCTTACAAGCTCTTCTTTAACGGTCTTTGAAGGATCGCTTAAAAGCTTGTCATTCATAAGTTCGTCAACATCAACTGCATCCGAAGCATAAACCTGCTCAAGAATTGCCTTGACAAATGTCTGGAACTTATCATTCTTTGCAACAAAGTCTGTCTCGGAATTAACCTCAACGATTGCCGCATTCTTGTCATCCTTGACTTCTGCCATTACGATGCCTTCTGCAGCGATTCTTCCTGACTTCTTGACAGCCTGAGCCTCGCCTCTTTCTCTCAAGGCATCTACAGCTTTATCCATATCTCCGCCGCACTCAACCAATGCATTTTTGCATGCAAGAATTCCTGCGCCGGTCAATTCTCTCAACTCTTTTACCATAGCTGTGGTAACTTCCATTATATCTACCTCCTGTAATGATTTCTTTTTATATTTTCGTTCGGACTATAAAAAGATTTTATGTCGTTTTGTACTTGAAAATTAAAATTATTCTTCAGCTGTTTCCACAACTTCTTCAATATCTTTTGCCTGTCCTTCAGCCTGCTCGTCCGCTCCTTCAAATTCGGGTGCTTCTTCATATGATTCGCCCTGGTTTGCTTCGATGATGGCATCTGCCATCTTTGCAACGATAAGCTTTACGGCACGGATTGCATCGTCATTTCCCGGGATGACATAATCAAGTTCTTCGGGATCACAGTTTGTGTCGCAGATACCGAACAAAGGAATGTGAAGCTTTCTTGCTTCCTGAACACAAATCTTTTCCTTCTTGGGATCAACAACAAAAATAGCATCCGGAAGCTTCTTCATTTCCTTGATTCCGCCAAGGTTCTTTTCAAGCTTGTTCTGCTCTTTCTTAAGCTCGATAACTTCCTTTTTGGGAAGAACTTCAAAAGTTCCGTCTTCTTCCATCTTTTCGATTTCTTTAAGCCTCTTGATACGGCTTTGGATTGTTTTGAAGTTTGTCAGCATTCCGCCAAGCCATCTTTCGTTTACATAGAACATTCCGCAGCGTTCAGCCTCGGTTTTGATTGCGTCCTGAGCCTGTTTCTTTGTTCCTACGAAAAGGATTGTTCCGCCCTGTGCGGCAATGTCTGCGATTGCATCAAATGCATCATCGATAAGACCTACTGTCTTTTGCAAATCGATAATATAGATACCGTTTCTTTCGGTGTAGATGTACGGAGCCATTTTGGGGTTCCATCTTCTTGTCTGGTGACCGAAATGCACACCTGCTTCAAGCAGCTGCTTCATTGAAATAACACTCATTTTGTTTTCCTCCGGTTAATTTCTTCCGCACGGTTATGGCTGGAAGTTACTTAAATGAAAAGCACCGACTTCCAAAACGCCGCACGTGATTATTATTACAACTTTGCTATTTTAATGCAAATCAAGGTGATTTTCAACAGTTTATTTTTCCTTTTTGCATTATTTGCCATAATTTCCCGTAAATTGTCCGTAAATCCCTGCCCGAAAAAATTCTTTATCCGCTTCTTTTTCTTCGTTCTTGTTTCCTTTTTATGGTTTCTTAAAGATCTTCTTCGTGGTCATCTTCGGATTTTTCTGTTTCCGTTTTCTCTTCCGTTTCCTCTTCTGCTGCTTCTTTTTCTTTAGCTTCTTCTTCAGGCTTTACTTCTTCAGATTCCTCTGCTGATGCTTTTTGCTCCTTTGATTTTTCTTCTTCCTCTTGCTCCTGCTTTTC
>CAVHKC010000256.1:0-2308 GCA_963636455.1 Ruthenibacterium lactatiformans | reverse complement strand
CCTCCGAAAAAGTTTCCGACACCAATGCCGAATGTTGTCATTGCAAGACCCGTAACATTTTGATTTGCACGAAGCGTTGCAGTCAGGAAGCTGTATATCAGACCCATTATCAATGAGCCCACAAGCGAGCAAATAATCGGAATGAAAATCGCAAGGAATCCGTTCATGTTGTCGCCTGCGCTGTTTTCGTAGAAAAATGCTCCGATAACGCCGCATATTCCGCCGACATACATGATACCCGGCGTTCCAAGGTTCAAATTTCCGGATTTTTCTGTTATTGTTTCGCCCACACAGCCGTAAAGAAGGGGCATTCCCTGCATAACGGCACGGGGTATAAAAGCTGTTAAATCAAACATATTAAGCCACCTCCTCTATTTTTGCTTTGCCTGCGATATTGGTTTCCTGCTTGTGTCTGAACTCAAGCTTGTAGCGGATGAAAAATTCACATCCGATGATGAAAAACAAAATAATTCCCGTAAGAATATCGCCGAAGCTTTGGTTGAAGCCGTAAAGCGTTGTGATTTCTGCCGCACCTCTGCTCATGAAGACAAGAAGAAGGCTTGTAAATATCATCACAATGGGGTTGAAGTTTGCAAGCCAGCAGACCATAACGCCCGTGAACCCTCTGTTGTCGACAATGGTTGTAGTCAGCGTGTGGTCTGTTCCCGCAACAATCAAAAGCCCCGCAATTCCGCAGATTGCTCCCGAAAGAATCATTGTTCGGATGATGACTTTTTTAACTTTTATTCCGATATATCTTGCCGTGGGTTCGGATTCCCCGACAACGGCAATTTCATATCCGTGCTTGGAATATCTCATGTAAACAAACATCGCCGCTGTCAAAACAAGAACAACGATTATATTCAAAAGATATTTGTAATCTCCGATTTGAGGAAGCCAGCCGGCTTCTGTTGTCTGATTGATGATTCCTATCTTGCTTGCGCCCTTGGGATTTTCCCAGATTATTACAAAGAATGCCACAAGCTGAACTGCGACATAATTCATCATAAGTGTAAAAAGCGTTTCGTTTGTGCGCCACTTTGCTTTGCAAAGCGCGGGAATTACTGCCCAAATCGCACCTGCTGCAACTGCCGCAATTACCATAACAATAATCAAAAGCCAGTTCGGAAGCTTGTCCCCAAGGCAAATCATGCAGGCTGCCGCCGCAAGACCGCCGATTATTGTCTGGCCGTCGCCGCCCAGGTTCCAAAAACGCATTTTGAAAGCCGGCGCAAGCGCAAGCGAAATGCAAAGTAAGATTGCCATATTCTGGAAAAGAACCCACATCTTGCGGCCCGTTCCGAATGCACCGTGAAGCATTGCACCGTAAATATCAAAAGGATTTGCACCCGTAAGAAGCATGGTTACTATGCCGCAGACGATAAGTGCAAGAATAATCGCAACAGCACGGATTATCCACCTTCTCCACCACGGAAGATCCTTTCTTTTTACAATATGAAACAGCGGAATTTTAACTTTATTCTTCATTTTCGTCTCCGCCTCCTATACGCGTCATCATCAGACCGACTTTATTTTTTGTGGCTGTCCTGCCATCCAAAATCCCGCTTACATGCCCGCCGCACAAAACAAGAATTCTGTCGCAAAGTTCCAGAAGAACATCCAAATCTTCGCCCACATAAATGACAGCAACGCCCTTTTTCTTTTGTTTGTTTATGAGATTGTAAATCATGTAGGAAGCATTTATATCAAGGCCTCTTACTGCATAAGCCGTAAGCAGAACAGTAGGTGCCGCCGCTATTTCCCTTCCTACAAGAACTTTCTGAACATTTCCTCCCGAAAGCTTCCTAACCTGCGTATGAACGGAAGGCGTTGCAACTTCAAGTTCTTCCACAACATGCTCGGCAAGGTTTGTCGGCGTCTTTCTGTCCGTGAAAATGGATTTTCCTCTTCTGAAGGACCTGAGCATCATATTTTCCGCAAGGTCCATATCTCCCACAAGCCCCATTCCTAAGCGGTCTTCGGGAACGAATGAAAGCGAAACGCCCATTTCCGCAATTTTCAAAGGGTCTTTTCCGATGAGTTCTTCTTCGGCATTTGTTTCCGGGGCGATATATGTGATATGACCGCTTTCTACGGGCTGAAGTCCCGCAATCGCCTCGAGGAGTTCTTTCTGCCCTGAGCCTGCAATTCCTGCGATTCCCAAAATTTCGCCTGAATTTGCCGTAAAGCTTACATTATCAAGCCTTGTGACGCCGTCAATGCTTCTGATTGTGAGATTCCTTACAACGATTCTGGGCTTGGGGTCAACAGGTTCCGGCCTTTCTATATTAAGCACGACCGAATGGCC
>CAVHKC010000255.1:0-2328 GCA_963636455.1 Ruthenibacterium lactatiformans | reverse complement strand
GTATATATATACTTGGTCGGAAAGAAATTCATTTTCGGAAATTTCTGTCGTATTGATTTCATGGACTATTTTTTTAAGCTCATAATGGCTTATGTTATTTTCGGCAGCGGGAACTATAATAAGTTCGTGTATGCTTGAAGGAAGAATAAACAAATCGCTGCCTGCCTTGTTTGCAAAATTCTTAAACACATCGGTAAACAAAAGCACCGCTGCGCCGAAGAAATTCGAATCATTGGAAATCACATACATGGGATATCGTGTGCGGCCGCCCTTTGCCTGGCTTTTGAGGTCTGCATAAAAGTTCGAAAATTCCTCGGGATTAATGTCTTCATATTCATCAATCATTTCACGCAGAATATCCTGAATCAAATCTATTCGAACGCCCATTTTTTCTCTTGTGTTTTTGAGGGCAAGCTCGAAGAGCTCCTTTTCAGAAATATTCCAGCTGTCAAATGTTGATTTGCATATGTTTGCGGAGCAGACATCTTCACCGTTGTCTTTTAAAAAGCAAAAAAACACGACGGAAAGATCCCAAAAAGGAACAGTGAACAAATTATCTGACATCGAAGGACTTGAATCGGTGCTTAGAAGTTTTACGAAAATTCGGTCATTGATTTTTTCAAAATCCTTAATGTCAGTTAAAGAATCGACAGCGTATGTGATATATGCCGGAGTGTTTGTCGGAATTTGAGAAGTTTGGCTGCACGGAAGGTGCGAAGAAGTTTCATTGTTCATAATGATGCCTTTCTTATACGGGTATTGATTTGGTGGTGTTTTATTAACAGATGTTAATTTGCGATACAAAGCCGGAAGAAGAAACTTTCGTGAAAATCTGCTTTGCAAAATGATAGTACTGTAATACATCAGCCTGCGTCAATAAGAAAATTACTTGTATTTTAAAAGAACAATATAAAATCAAATCAATTATTGTCTGAATTTGTGCATAATGCTAAAATATTGAAATCATGCGGTGAAAGATTGTATAAAAATACAAACAAGGATTTATATAATAAAATCACTTAATTTCTTTTATTGTTTCTTTGGAGGTACAAACATGGCGAGGAAAATGAAGACAATGGACGGAAACAATGCGGCGGCACATGTTTCCTATGCTTATTCGGAAGTTGCGGCAATCTACCCGATTACTCCGTCTTCTGTAATGGCAGAGCTTGCAGATGAATGGGCAACTGCCGGGCAGAAAAATATTTTCGGAAGAGAAGTTCAAATCACGGAAATGCAGTCGGAGGCAGGTGCGGCAGGCGCAATCCACGGCTCTTTGACGGCAGGTGCGTTAACGACAACTTTCACGGCATCACAGGGTCTGCTTCTTATGATTCCCAATATGTATAAAATTGCGGCAGAGCAGCTCCCCGGAGTCATCGATGTTTCTGCCAGAGCAATTTCCACGCATGCGCTCAATATTTTCGGAGATCATTCCGATGTTTATGCATGCCGCCAGACAGGTTTTGCCATGCTTTGCTGTTCAAGTGTTCAGGAAGTTATGGACCTTACGCCTGTTTCTCACTGCAGCGCAATAAAGGGAAAAGTACCTTTTATCAATTTCTTTGACGGCTTCAGAACTTCGCATGAAATACAAAAAATAGAAGTTTGGGACTATGAGGATTTGAAAGACCTCATTGATATGGACGCCGTAAAGGAATATAAAAAAAGAGCTCTTAATCCGGAAAGAGGCTGTCAGATGGGTTCTTCGCAGAATCCCGACACATTCTTCCAGGCAAGAGAGTCATGCAACAAATATTACAACGCCCTTCCTGCGGTTGTTGAAGATTATATGAACAAAATCAATGCCAAAATCGGCACAGATTACAAGCCGTTCAACTATTACGGAGCACCTGATGCGGAGCATATTATAGTTGCAATGGGCTCTGTTTGCGAAACGATTGAAGAGACAGTCGATTTTCTTAATGCCGAAGGCGGAAAGTACGGACTTGTAAGAGTTCGCCTTTACAGGCCTTTCAGCGCAAAGCACCTTATTGATGTAATCCCGGATACTGTAAAGCAAATCAGCGTTCTTGACAGAACAAAAGAGCCCGGTTCGCTTGGAGAGCCTTTGTGGCTTGATGTTGTTGCGGCTCTTCATGATTCAAAATTCAAAGATGCAAAGATTTTCTCGGGCCGCTACGGTTTGGGTTCGAAGAATACAAACTCGGCACAGATTATTGCCGTATTCAAAAATACAGAAAAGAAAGAATTTACAATAGGCATCGTTGATGATGTGACAAATCTTTCGCTGGATGCTTCTTATAAGCCTGTTACGGCACCTAAGTCAATCATAAGCTGCAAATTCTGGGGACTTGGTGCAGACGG
>CAVHKC010000254.1:0-2332 GCA_963636455.1 Ruthenibacterium lactatiformans | reverse complement strand
CTTGAAAAGCAAAAAGAGGGCAAGAAGCGCATGCGCCAGGTAGGAAATGTTTCAATTCCGCAACAGGCATTTATGAGCGTGCTTAAGTTAGACGATAAATAAAAGGGAAAATATGCTTAGTAAACCGAACGATTTACAGATATATATACACATTCCTTTCTGCGTAAGCAAGTGCAGATACTGCGATTTTGTTTCCGCACCGGGAACGCCCGAACAAATCGAGGCTTATGTGGATGCGCTTTGCAAAGAAATAAGGATATGCGGAGCAGAATATGGAGGAAGGCATATCACGTCAATCTATGTGGGAGGCGGAACGCCTTCAATTCTTTCAAATGAGCAGTTTGAAAAAATCGTAGACACTCTTAAGGACACCTTCGGCCTTGTAAGGCAATACGGGGCGAAGGGACCATTCAGCCTTGACGGGAAAAAATCGGGAAATACGATAAATTACCTTTTCAACAGTGCCATAAGGGATCTGCGGTATCAAGTCGAATTTACAGTGGAAATAAATCCCGAATCCGCTGATGCGGAAAAATACAAAAAATACAAGCAGCTGGGTGTAAACCGCATAAGCATTGGAATGCAGGCGGGCACGGACGAAGAGCTTGAAATGCTTGGCCGTGCGCATAATTCGGAACAGTTTATCGATGCGTTTTTCAGGGCAAGGGATGCGGGAATGGAAAACATAAACGTCGATCTTCTTCAGGCACTCCCCGGTCAGAGCCTTGTAAGCTACATGAAATCGCTTTATTCGCTTATGATGCTGGGCCCGGACCATATAAGCACATATTCGCTTATCGTTGAAGAAGGAACGAAGTTTTATGAGATGTCGGTTAAAGAAAAGGAAAAGTGGAAAAGCCTGAAGCTTCCAAACGGAAAAGAATTTTTGTATCCGACAGAAGACGAAGACAGAGAAATCTACAAAACATCTTCTGAATTCCTTGAAAAAGCTGGCCTTTCCAGGTATGAAATTTCAAATTTTGCAAAAAAGGATCGTGAGTGCAGGCATAATATCGGATATTGGCAGAGGGCAAATTATATAGGCTTTGGTCTGAATGCCGCATCCATGATTGACAATGTGCGGTGGAAAAATACAAAAGATTTGGAAGAATATATGAATATACTTTCAAAAGCAGAAAATGAAAAAGGCGAATTGAATCTGCTTAGGAAAGAAACAGAAAAGCTTTCTGTTAAAGACCAGATGGCAGAATTTATGTTCCTGGGACTTAGGATGCAAAAGGGCATTGCAAAGGAAGAGTTCATGGAAGCCTTTGGCGTCGATTTTGATTATCAATACGGAGATATCACAAACAAGTTTGAAGAAGAAGGTTTTCTTAAGATAAAGGAATTTGAATATTATAATCCGGAAACAAAATCAGATTATGTAAAGACCAGAGTCTTTCTTACGGATAAGGGAATAGACGTAAGCAACACGATTATGGCAGAATACTTGTGAAAGAACAGTGATTTAAAAAGGCGTAAATTTGACAGAATATCAGAAATTTGTTAGCATGAGCGCAAATTAAGGAGAAAAGTATGAAACGCAAAGATTCAAAGGATAACCTTAAAAATAACTCTAAGTCAGCAAAAAATGTCTTTGTCGCAGGCGGAGCAATAGGTCTTGCAGCGCTGATGGCTCTTTCTTGTCCGGCATTTCAGACAGGCAATGTTTATGCCGAAACATCTTCTGAAACGGCAAGCGTTCAAACGCAGGAAACGGTTTCTTACGAGGAAGCAAATGCAGATATTTCTTCGGATGATTTGAACACTGATGATAAAAACACAGCCGTTCAGAAAGAAGAATCTCAAACATCGAATGCCGAGGAAGCTACGGAGGAAACCTCAACAGCACAAGAAAATTCAGATACAAAAGAAAATTCGGAAACGAAAGAAAGTGCTGAAGCAAAAAGTTCAGGCACAAACGAAGCACTTTCTTCAAAAGAGGCAGATGAAAATATGCTTCTTACGGTTGCGGCAGATAATTCTTCTGCAACGATTCTTGTCGCATATGTAGACGGAGACGGCATAAATGTGCGCACAGGCCCGGGAACAGGATATTCTTCCATGGGAACGATTTCTTATTCTACTGTGGTAATTCTTGAAAAAATAAAGACAAGCGACAAGCAGTATCCCAACTGGTCAAAGATTGTATACGGAAGCAGCTACGGATATATCTGTTCCGACTGGAACAAAAACGAAAGAACCGTAACGGTTGATTATGATAAATTCGGTGAATTTCCGGAAAGCTACAGGGAGGCGCTTGCAATAATTTCTGCCGTTTATCCCAATTACACATTTATTGCCGATAAAATCAATATGACAATCGATGAAG
>CAVHKC010000253.1:0-2334 GCA_963636455.1 Ruthenibacterium lactatiformans | reverse complement strand
GTCATAAGGCTTGGGTTCTGCAATCTGCGATGCCACAATCAAATAAACAAGAAGAAGCAAAATGCCGCAGCCCAAAATATAATAATACTGAAGCACACTTCTTTCAAAAAAGGCATTAAGGCCGCCAAGAAGCGTGGCGCATGAAACCAGCACAAGCCCCCGACCGCATTTTCCGAGGTGCCAATATCCGTGCCACAAAAGGAAGTGAATGCAAAGAGTAAGAACAATGGCTGCCGCAGCGGGCGAGCAGGAATAAAAAACACGAAGATTGTCATATGCCGGAGCGGCAAGCAAAAAAATCAGACCGAATGGCAAAACACCGGCCAGAATATCCGGGCAGAACAAAAGGAAAAATGCCGTGATGAATCCGAGAACATTTGCACCAAGTGCATATTGCCCGCTTGCAAGCGCGGCGAGTGCCACAACAAAAACAAAAACAAAATACCATTTTGTTCTCCAAAATCTGTCCGTGGCAGAGGAAATTTTTCTGAACAGGCTGTGGGTTTTGTGCCTGCCTCTTGCTTTTTGCTCTTCAAACATTGCTGTTTTATATAATGTGCGGAAAATTCAAATCCGCATTCCTTTCAAAAATTGCAAGTCTTTTATGACCTGACCTAAAAAAATCTGCGATATCAAATTCTTATACACAGCGAAAGCAATATTATCACTTTTAAATACGGCAATCAACGGCAAATATATAACCTTTATATGATAACTTTAAGAAGAAAATTTTACAGAATAGTTACAAAAAAACGGACAGCGGCGTTAAAAATGTATTGAATTAAAAGTATTTGAAGACTAATATATGGAAGACACAAAGCAGATTTGAACAGATAAAATTCGATAATCAGGCGAAACCTTTACAGGCTTCAAGGGATATTAACAATAAATACTAAAAAACAGCAAAGAAAGCGAATATATATGAAAATCGTAATTGCAGGAAGCGGCAAAGTAGGTGCGGTGCTTGCCGAACAGCTTTCGAGAATCGGACATGACATCATTGTCATTGATATAGAACCCGAAAATCTGGCATATGTGGAAAACACTTTTGATGTTATGTGCATGGAAGGAGATGCGGCTTCGCCTTCGGTCCTTCAAGAGGCCGGAATAACGGAATGCGACCTTTTGATTGCAATGACAGGCTCGGATGAGGTGAATCTTCTTATATGCCTTATTGCAAAGAAATTGGGCGTAGACCAGACAATCGCAAGAGTCAGAAAACCCGTGTATTCGGATATAATTGACCTTATCAAAGGCGATATGAGCCTTTCTATGGCCATAAATCCCGAATATGAGGCGGCAGTCGAAATTTTCAGGTCGCTTCGTTTCAAATCCGCAAATCAAATCGAATCATTTGCAAACAGCAAAATGGAAGTTTTGACATGCGTTGTAAAACCGGGCTCACCGATATGCAGCTGCAAGGTGAAAGACCTTTATAAAACTGTAAACGCAAAGATTTTTGCATGCGGAATAAAGAGAGGGACTGATGTTTTCATCCCGAACGGCGAAACGGAAATCAAAGAAAACGACACGCTTTCGTTTGTTGCAACGCCTGAAGACTCATTTCAATTTTTCAAAAAAATGGGATATGATATGAGGAAGATTGACAATCTTGTAATAATCGGAGGCGGAAGACTCGGCTATTATCTTGCGAAAATGTGCATAGAAAACGGAATTCCCGTAAAGATTATAGACAAGAACAGGAGCCTTTGCCTGCAGCTTGACAACCTTTTGCCGGCGGCGGATGTTATTTGCGGAAACGGAACAGACATCAGCCTTCTTGAGGAAGAAGATGTTCTTACGGCATCGGCGATTGCAACACTTACGGGCTCTGACGAAACAAACTCCCTTATTTCAATGTATTTGACGAGAATGGCGCCGAAAGCGAAAATAATCACAAAGATAAAAAAATCGGATTTTGAGGATTTGATTCAGAATGTGGATGTGGGGAGCGTATTTTATCCCAAATATATTACAGCAGACCATATTCAAAAATATGTCTGTGCTATGCAAAACTCCCTTAATGACGAGATCCAGTCGCTTTATCATGTCATCGACAATAAAGTGGAGGTTTTGGAATTTTTGGTAAGCGACAAAGCTGCAAATTTAGGCGTGCCGATTCAAAAGCTTAGGTTCAAATCCAATCTGCTTATCGCAAATATTACAAGAAAAAAAGTTTCGTTCATCCCGGGCGGAAGCGACACTGTTGAAGCGGGAGATACTTTGCTTGTGGTGACAACAAGGCATGACATCAGCAGATTTGCGGATATATTTGCCTGAATAATATAGATTCCGAATGAATTTTTTGAACGGATTTTTGTGTAATTTATAACT
>CAVHKC010000252.1:748-2359 GCA_963636455.1 Ruthenibacterium lactatiformans | reverse complement strand
GGATATAACAGGATATCTTACAAAAGCAATCAAAGACGGGAAAAATGTGATGTTTGAAGCACAGCTGGGCGCTTTAAGGGACATTGATTACGGAATTTATCCCTACACATCTTCTTCATGCACGCTTGCTTCTTATGCGCCTATCGGAGCTGGCGTTCCCGGCGTGAAATTGGATAAATCCATAGGTATCATGAAAGCTTATTCCACATGTGTCGGCGAAGGCCCATTTACAGTTGAAATGTTCGGCGATGAGGCTGAAAAGCTAAGAGCCGCAGGCGGAGAATACGGAGCCGCAACGGGAAGACCAAGAAGAGTAGGCCCGTTTGACGTTCCGGCTTCAAGATACGGCGTAATGGCTCAGGGCGCAGACACGATTGCACTTACCAAGCTTGATGTTCTTTCTTATATGGAAAAGATCCCCGTATGCACAGCCTATGATGTGGACGGCAAAATAACAAAGGATTTTCCTTCGGGCGCAAAGCTTGAAAGAGCAAAGCCCGTTATTGAATATATGGACGGCTTCGGTGATGTTGCAGGATGCAGAAAATATTCCGAACTTCCGGACAATGCGAAAAAATATATCGAATATCTTGAAAAGGAAGTGGAATGCCCCATCGAATATATTTCGGTAGGCGCCGGAAGAGACGAGTATATAAAAAGATAAGAGCAGAGTGTAAAAAGAAATTTGCTTTTAGACATGGGCAGATTTATAAAATGGTTTGAAATTTTAAGGTGAGGGGATATATTTGGGGTATATTGTAAAAGGAAGGCAGTTATGGATAATCAGACAGTATTGATTTTGGATTTTGGGGGACAGTATAAGGAACTTATTGCAAGGCGTGTGCGTGAATGCGGTGTTTATTCTGTCGTTAAGGCAGGCGACAGCATCACGACAGATGAAATAAAAGAAATTGCGCCGATAGGTATAATTTTAACTGGCGGCCCGAACAGCGTTTATAAGAAAGAATCGCCGCATTGCGACAAGAAGATTTTTGAACTTGGAATTCCCGTGCTTGGAATTTGCTACGGAATGCAGCTTTTGACATGGTCGCTCGGAGGAAAGGTAGAACCTTGCGAAACTTCCGAATACGGAAAAACGAAGATGACTGTGAAGACTCAGTCTGCACTTTTTTCAGGGCTTGAAAAGGCACAGATTGGACTTATGAGCCACACGGACTGTGTCAGCGAACTTCCTGAAGGCTTCAAAACAGTTGCCTCCACCGATGTATGCAAAAATGCGGCAGCGGAAAACAAAGAAAAAAAGCTTTACTGCATGCAGTTTCATCCGGAGGTTGAAAGCACTCCTAACGGGACGGAAATGCTGCGTAATTTTTTATACAACATATGTAAAGCCAAAGGCGATTACAACCTCAAAGATCTCGAAAGAAAGCTGATTGAGAATGTAAGAAGCAAGGTGGGATGTGACCATGTTCTGCTTGCGCTTTCGGGCGGAGTTGATTCTTCTGTATGTGCCGCTTTGCTTTCAAAGGCGGTTCCCGGGCAGCTTCACTGCATTTTTGTTGACCACGGTCTGATGCGAAAAAACGAAGGCGATGAAGTGGAGCAGGCCTTCGGCGGAAGAGACCTTGATTTCATAAGAGTAAATGCCAA
>CAVHKC010000252.1:0-738 GCA_963636455.1 Ruthenibacterium lactatiformans | reverse complement strand
AGGACAGATTTTTGAAGGCACTTGAAGGCGTGGTTGATCCCGAAAAGAAAAGAAAAATCATAGGTGCCGAATTCATAAAGGTTTTCGAAGAGGAAGCGAAGAAGCTTCCGCAAATCAAATATCTTGCACAAGGAACAATTTATCCCGATGTTATAGAATCGGGCGGAAGCAAGGCAGCCACTATTAAAAGCCACCACAATGTGGGAGGCCTTCCCAAAAACCTCAAATTTTCGGGAGTTGTAGAACCCTTAAGAGGGCTTTTCAAAGACGAAGTAAGAAACCTCGGAAGGCAGCTTGGGCTTTCCAGGAAATATGTCGACAGACAGCCGTTCCCGGGTCCCGGGCTTGCGGTGAGAATCACAGGAGATATCACGGAAGAAAAGCTTGAAATACTTCGTGAAGCCGATGCCATTTTCCGCGAGGAAATAACAAAAAGGAGAATAAAGGCAGACCAGTTTTTCGCCGTTCTTACAAACACAAAAAGTGTCGGAGTCGTGGGCGATTTCAGAACATTTGATTACACAATCGCACTTCGTGCCGTGAAAACCAATGACTTCATGACATGCGAATATGCACCGATATCGCACAAGGTGCTCGGATATACCGCCCTTCGAATAGTAAACGAAGTTAAAGGCGCAGGAAGAGTCGTCTACGACATAACAGGAAAGCCCCCCGCAACGATAGAGTGGGAATAATCCACGGCACTTAAAAAAGCCCGTAAATACAGGCTTTTCGCCA
>CAVHKC010000251.1:1285-2373 GCA_963636455.1 Ruthenibacterium lactatiformans | reverse complement strand
GGGCTGAATATTTCGAAAGCAAGGGGTTTCATGTCTTGAAGATGAATGCCAAAAACCCCGCAGACTTAAAATCAGTAAACGAAATTGTGAAAAAAGCCTGTGCCGAAAAAATCGAAAGAGACAAAAAAAGAGGAATAAAAAACCGCCCCGTTCGGGCAATGGTTGCAGGGATTCCCAATGCAGGCAAATCAACATTCATCAATTCCTATGCCAAAAAGGCGGCAGCCAAAACGGGAAACAAGCCGGGAGTCACGAAAGGAAAGCAGTGGATCAGGCTTTCTTCGCAAATCGAGCTTTTGGATACGCCGGGCATTCTTTGGCCAAAGTTTGAAGACCAAAGCACAGGCCTTAAGCTTGCGATGATTGGCTCAATCAGAGACGAGATTTTGGATAAAGAAGCACTTGCCATTGAGCTTATAAAAATCCTTGAGTGCAGATATCCGGGGCTTTTGGAAGAAAAATATGATTTAGAATGCAGTAAGAAGGAAGAAAAAGCTGCAAACAAAGAATACATATATGAAAACGATTCATATGCAGATATATTATATAAAATAGCAAAGGCAAGAGGGAGCCTCAAAAAAGGCGGCGAGCTTGACACGCTGAAAGCATCAGGCCTTTTGCTTGAAAATTTCAGAAACGGGAAATTGGGGCGGATCAGCCTTGAAGAACCCGAAATTTGATTAGGGAGGAAAAATGGGATTTTTTTCAAAATTGTTCAGCGGATTTTCCGAACTGGACGATGAATTTTACGACAACATGGAAGAACAGCTGATTTTGGGCGACATGGGAGTTTCGACAACAATGCAGCTTGTGGAAAATCTGAAGGAAAATGCCAAGGAGAACAAGGTTAAAAATGCAGAAGGCGCAAAGGAGCTTTTAAAAGACGATATCAAAAGAATAATGCAGCTTCCCGAAGATGCCTTTGATTACGAAAACGAAAAAAGCATAATCATGGTTATCGGCGTAAACGGTGTGGGAAAAACAACCTGCATCGGAAAGCTTGCAAATATTTATAAAAATATGGGAAAGAAGGTTATTCTTGCAGGTGCGGACACTTTCCGTGCGGCTGCTGCCGAACAGCTTAAGAC
>CAVHKC010000251.1:0-1275 GCA_963636455.1 Ruthenibacterium lactatiformans | reverse complement strand
ACCTGGGCTGAAAGAACAAATTCATATGTGATTTCGGCGCATGAAGGCGCAGATCCGGGTTCGGTTGTTTTTGATGCGGTTGCGGCGGCAAAGGCAAGGGGTGCAGACCTTCTTTTTTGCGATACTGCAGGAAGGCTGCACAACAAAAAGAATCTCATGAATGAGCTTGGAAAGATAGACAAGATTGTTGCCGGAGAATACGGCGATGCATACAGGGAAAACTGGATAGTGGTTGATTCGACGACAGGCCAGAATGCTTTGATTCAGGCAAAGGAATTTTCGGAAATCATGAACGCAACAGGGATAATCCTTACCAAAACAGACGGAACGGCAAAGGGCGGAATCGCAGTTGCAATCAGTGCAGAGCTTGGAATTCCTGTGAAGTTTATAGGAACAGGCGAGGGCATTAACGACCTTAAAAAGTTTGACCCCGGCGAATATGCGGACGGCTTGTTTGACTGATTAAAGGCTTTTATGAGCCCGAAAATTTTGGGAATATATAATTCAATTTGGAAGAATAATTTTTTACAGACTTTAAGAGATTTCAGATATAAATATATTGCGGCAGAAAGGAAATATATGATAATTGCAAATTATCATGGCTTTGAAATATGAACAGTAATTATGAGTTGATTTTTGAAAAAGATGTTGAAACGCTCAAAAGCAAGGCACTTCTTTTGAAACACAAAAAGACGGGCGCAAGAGTCTTTTGCCTTTCAAATGACGATGACAACAAGGTCTTTTACATCGGATTCAGAACGCCTCCCGAAGACAACACGGGCGTTGCGCACATTATCGAGCACACTGTGCTTTGCGGCTCGGAAAAATATCCGCTCAAAGACCCTTTTATCGAGCTTGCAAAGGGTTCGCTCAACACATTTTTGAATGCGATGACATATCCCGACAAAACGGTATACCCCGTTGCAAGCCGAAACGACAAGGATTTTGCAAATTTAATGAGCGTTTATATGGATGCGGTTTTTCATCCGAATATCTGCAAATATGAAGAGATTTTCAAGCAGGAAGGCTGGAGCTTCATGCTTGAAAATGAAGATGACAAGCTTAAGTACAACGGTGTTGTCTATAACGAAATGAAAGGTGCATTTTCATCGCCAGAAAGCGTGCTTGAAAGGAAAATTTTAAATTCGCTTTTCCCTGATAACTGCTACGGCTTTGAATCTGGAGGAGACCCCAAATATATCCCTGACCTTACCTACAAGTCATTTCTTGATTTTCATGCAAAATATTATCATCCGTCAAACAGCTATATTTATC
>CAVHKC010000250.1:0-2376 GCA_963636455.1 Ruthenibacterium lactatiformans | reverse complement strand
ATTATATTTTGGTGCTTTTTCATACTTTATATTTTCTGCTTACCGCTTTTCTCAGACAATTCCTTCAAATCCGATTTTTAATTGTAATTTTATATTTCGCAACCGTTTTTCTATGCTTCCTATTTTGCAAGCGAATTTTTCATAAGCCCGTCATATTGTTCTTTTGTTATGGTGCAATGGAAGAAAAGCTCGTAAAATTCGCATGTTTCTTCATACATATCGTAATCGCAGTATTCGGGATAAAGCACCTGCTCCATCCACATCAAACCCATATATCTTTGAACCGAGGGCGGAAATCCCATCCAGTTGTAAATTCCGTAAGGCACTTCATAATATTTTTTGTTTTTTATTGCCGAAAGATTTTCCCAAAGCGGATCGTCTGCGGCATATTCATACATGCTGTCCGGCGCAAAGAAAATATATTCCGGGTTCCATTTGTTTATTTGCTCTATGCTGACTTCGTTTCCCGTTCCCTTTGAAGTCGGTGCGTCCGCTGCTGCAAGGTTGTCGGAAACAAGGTCTATAACCTCGGAATGATATGTGCCTTTGCAGATTACATTGCAGCCGATATCCCCTAAGCAGTACAAAACCGTTTTTTTGTTTTCTTCACCGACCTTTTCCATTATCTCAATCGCACGGTCGTATTTTTCACGGCAGTACTTTGCTCTTTCGGCGGCTTCTTCTTCCATTCCCAAAAGGTCGCCCAGCACTTTATATGCCTCATCCATTGTGGCAAGTGAAGCATCGATGTGCACGCATGGGATTCCCACCTGTGCTGTGAGCTCATCAAGCGTTTCCGTCATATTTTCCTTGCTTTCTCCGACATCGATAACAATCTGCGGTGAAAGCTTTGCAAGCTCTTCGACATTTATGTCTGTCGTTCCTCCGTACATCTGGCCTATTGCCGGAAGATTATAATATTTTTCGTCTATATAATCTGCGGCATCATCCGACCATTCGCTTGCTATTGCACACATTTTATCGGGCGCAAGCGAGAAGACAAAAATCTGCGCAAGCGGACCCGAAACCACGATTCTTGTAATATCTTCCGGCACTTCCACGGTCCGACCGCACGAATCGGTGAATGTTTTCATCGCCGTGCTTTTCGTTGTTTGGCCTTCGCTTCCGCCAGAGCATGCGCAAAGTGCTGCGGCAAGCACAAAAATCAAAATCAGAGCAAAAATCCTACGCTTCATTTTTTGCTTGTTCCTCTTTATAAAATTTGACAACAGCCATTCCGTAATCTGTGAAGCTGTCGCCGAGCCAGTATTTTCCACTGTCTTCTTTCTGGCATATAAAACCTGTTTCACGCATAGTATCAAGAAGGCCGTGTGCCGTGCTCTTGGGAATCTGCGTCTTTGCGCAAATTGCATTAAGTGCAAGCGGCTCCTTTGCCTCTTTTAAAATTTCAAGCAGTTCGACTGCTTTTATTATTGAATTGTTTTTTCTTTTATAAACCGACATTTCTAACCCTTATACAATAAAAACCACTTCTTAGAAAGAAGCGGTCTGCAGCCCTTTAACGCCTCCTTCTCATACATGGAAAGCCATATCATTTCTAACATGACTCTTCGTGCGGATAATCCGCACCTCGGCCGTTTTCCATGGATATCGTTCTTTAGGAAATACGGCTTGGAGCAATATTTATTTACATCGGTATTCTACAATAATCGTTCTTGCAGTTCAACCCCGACAGCAGAAATTTCACATTTCTTTTTTGCTTCGTTTTTTTTCGGAATCCAAAAATAAACTTTCAACTTCAACATTGTTTTTTGCATAAACCATGCTAAAATATCCCCATTATGATGTTGAAAGATTTTTATTATGATTTGCCCGAAGAACTCATTGCACAAGACCCACTGTCTGACCGTTCATCTTCAAGACTCATGGTTGTGGACAAGGAAAACGGTGCTTTGAAGCATGATATTTTCAAAAATATAACCGACTACTTAAATCCCGGTGACTGCCTTGTTTTAAACGACACAAAGGTCATCCCCGCAAGGCTTTTCGGAACGAAAAAGGACACAGGCTCTGCTGTTGAGATACTGCTTCTTAAGCGGCTTTCGGACACAGATTGGGAATGCCTCGTTAAGCCCGGGAAAAAGGCACGCATGGGATGCGAGCTTTCTTTTGGCGAAGATAATATGCTTGAAGGCAAAATAATAGATATTAAAGAAGACGGAAACAGAATCATCCGTTTTTCTTTTGACGGGATTTTTGAAGAAATTTTGGACGCACTCGGCCAAATGCCGCTTCCGCCCTACATCAAGCACAAGCTTCAGGACAAAAACAGATATCAGACAGTCTATGCAAAGCACGAAGGCTCTGCCGCCGCACCCACTGCGGGGCTTCATTTCACGAACGAGCTTTTAAAGC
>CAVHKC010000249.1:0-2377 GCA_963636455.1 Ruthenibacterium lactatiformans | reverse complement strand
GTATCATATGAAGAAGAAAGTGCGCGGACTTGTCGCAATTCTTGTTGCAGTGATGTCGTTGTCGATGATTGCACCGACAGCGGTTTTTGCTGCTGACAACCTTGCGGCACCGGTTCAGATTTCTGAAAATGAAACCGAAACGCTTCTTGAAGAAGAAACTACTTCTGATGAAGCTTTGGAAGCCGAAACAGAGACGACAGTTGCTGATGAAGGCGAAGAAGCCACAGTCATTGCAGAAGAAGAAACTTCGGAAGAAGTAAAAACCTCAGAGGCAGAAGAAGAAACAACAATTGCCAAAGAGGAATCTTTAAAGGAGGAGAAAGTCGTTATACACGAAGGTCCGTGGGACGGAACAACAAAAACCACGAACTTTAACGGAAGCGGCACGCAGGCAGATCCTTATCTGATTGAATCTGCTGCACAGCTTGCCGGTCTTGCGTCAAATGTTAACGGCGGAGAAGAATATGCCGACAAATGTTTCAAGCTGACAACGGATATTGATCTTAATAACAAAAGCTGGACTCCGATCGGAACATCGGCGTCATATTATTTTGCCGGTAGTTTTGACGGTGACGGTCACAGAATAAGCAATTTATATATTAGTGGCACTTCAAGTTATCAGGCATTATTTGGATATGTAAGAAGTTATGACAGTTCGACAACGGCTTCTTTAACCAATTTTGTGGTTGACGGAAGCGTTACGAATACACAACAGTATACAGCAGGTGTCGTCGGTTATGGTTGTTACAGTCTGACAATCAAAAATGTCGGAAATGAAGCTGATGTAACATGCACAGGAACATCAAAATCATTCACAGGCGGTCTTGCCGGATATCTTGAAACAAAATCAGGAGCATATACGATCACTGTTGATTCATGCTATAACAAAGGAGATATTACGGCAGCATACAATAAACTGGGTGGTTTGTGCGGCGGTATATCCATAGCTAATGCATCTGCGCAATTCTCTGTTACTAATTGCTATAACACAGGTAAAGTAACAAATAACTACAGCAATTCCAACTACGCTTATTTTGGTGGCTTAATTGGATATGCATACGGAGCGAAAACATATCCGGTGACAGTTTCAAATAACTTCAATATCGGTGAAACTTATTGGAAAAGCGGCAGCTATTATGCCGGAGGAATTTTCGGGAGCTGCACGGAATATTATGTAACTCCATCAAACAACTATTATCTTACAGATATATATTATTATGGCGGAACGGCACAAAAAGGCTGTGCAATAGGCTCGAGTTCTTCAACAACAGAAGGATATACTTCCTTTGCCGCTTCAGACGGCCTTAAGGCTGATTCTTTGGGTCCTGCTTTCAATGACGGCAACACATATACCGTAAATGTGAATGGCACAGAAACAAAGGTTACTGTTCCCGTTTTTTCATGGGAAGGAAATTTCTGGCCCGTAACATTTGACTGCACGAACGCAGCGGCAAGCCTTGGCGAAAGCACAAGCGTAAAAGAAGGAAACACGACGACATTCACAGTAACATGCGAAGACGGATATTTTGACCCGGTTGTAAAAATCGGAGGCACAACGCTTGAACCGGTTGACGGTGTTTACACTATCCCTGCAGTTTACAGTGCTGTCACTGTAACGATAACAACAACCGCTTGCACTCATTCAGAAGGCAGCAGCTATATCGAATACAAAGCACCCGACTGCATAAACACAGGCTTGAAAGAAAGCTATCAGTGCAAAAAGTGCGGACTTTATTTTTCGGATGAATCCATGTCAAACCGTATCGCAGATATTGTTATTCCTGCAAACGGACACAGCTTTGATGCAGTCGGAACATGCACTGTCTGCGGTATTAATACGGCATGGGACGGAACAACTGTGAAGGAACCTAAGCTGGACGGAACAACCTCCCTTATCGGAGATGCCGAAGAGCTTGCGTGGTTCAGAAACCAGATTAATACAAATACGACATACAAAACATACAATATCAGGCTTACATGTGATATTTTCCTGAGCGACAAATCGTGGACGCCGATTGGAATTTCTACGACTAACACATGGGCCGGCAAATTATACGGTGACGGATATACGGTTCACAATCTGAACGCGGATTATGAAGGAGCGACTTCCACCTATTGCTATTCCGGACTTGTCGGACATTATACAGGCACGCTTATTGAAAATCTGAATGTTGAAGGTGCAGTAAAATATGCATATTCATACACCAATTCGGCAACAGGCGGAATCGTGGGATATGCAGCCACAGCATCATGCGTAATCAATAACTGCACATTCAAAGGAAGCGTTTCTTCTGATGCATACGGCGGAGGAATCGTAGGAAGAGGAGCAACAGGAACCACAATCGTAAACTGCGGTGTTGTAGGAACCATTACATCC
>CAVHKC010000248.1:0-2381 GCA_963636455.1 Ruthenibacterium lactatiformans | reverse complement strand
GTGTTTATATATGCGAGGAATGCGCAAACACATGCGTTCAGATATTTGAAGATTCGAATAATGACGAATTAAGAGGAAGCAGGCCGGCTCAACCCCAAAGCCACCGTGGCGGCAGCGCGCAAACCGGAATAACCTTAAGACCGCCCAAGGAAATCAAAGAATTTTTGGACGAGTATGTTATCGGGCAGGACGCAGCCAAGAAGGTTCTTGCCGTTCAGGTATACAACCACTACAAAAGAGTTCTTCACGGAAAAGACACGGAAGTAGAGCTTCAAAAGAGCAATATACTTATGATTGGGCCTACAGGCTCCGGAAAAACATATCTGGCGCAAACGCTTGCAAAGATTCTCAATGTGCCTTTTGCGATTGCGGATGCCACGACGCTTACTGAAGCCGGGTATGTCGGAGAAGATGTTGAAAATATTCTTCTTAAGATAATCCAGGCTGCAGATTACGATGTTGAGCAGGCGGAACTTGGAATTATTTACATCGACGAAATCGACAAGATCACAAAGAAATCGGAAAATGTTTCAATCACAAGGGATGTTTCCGGCGAGGGCGTGCAGCAGGCACTTCTTAAAATTCTTGAAGGAACAGATGCCTCCGTGCCGCCGCAGGGCGGAAGAAAGCACCCTCAGCAGGAGCTTATTCCGATAAACACCTCAAATATTCTTTTCATTTGCGGCGGCGCATTTGCAGGCCTTGAAAAGATTATAGAAGAAAGAATGGATAAAAAATCCATGGGCTTCGGCGCCGAAGTGACTGCTTCTAAGAATGCGGAAATTGATGAGCTTTTCGGGCAGGTCATGCCTCAGGATTTGATCAAATACGGCCTTATACCCGAGTTTGTGGGAAGGGTTCCCGTGCTTGTTTCTTTGCAGTCTTTGAAAAAAGAAGATCTTGTGAGAATTTTGAAAGAACCGAAGAATGCATTGCTTAAGCAATATCAGGTTTTGTTCGGACTCGACAATGTAGATCTTACATTTGATGACGATGCAGTTCATGCCATTGCCGAAAAGGCATATGAGCGGAAAATCGGAGCAAGAGGCCTAAGGAGCATTCTGGAAAATATAATGATGGATATCATGTATGAGATACCATCGAATAAAGATATCAAAGAATTTACCGTAACAAAGGACATGGTAAAATAAACAAAAAAGGCAGCTTCTGCATGGAGTGCAGGATGCTGCTTTTTTTTAGAAATAAGGAAAAATCATGATTATAAAAAGTGCCGAATTAGAAACAGTCTGCGGACCGACAAGCAAGCTCCCCAATCTTTCGTTTCCTGCGATTGCATTTGCAGGCAAATCAAATGTGGGAAAATCATCGCTTATAAATACGCTCATGAACAGGAAGGCTTTAGCAAGGACTTCTTCTCAGCCGGGGAAAACGCAGACGATAAATTTTTATAATATAAACAAAGAACTTTATTTTGTGGACCTTCCGGGGTACGGCTACGCAAAAGCACCGAAGGCAGCCCAGGCAGAATGGGGAAAACTGATTGAGAGATTCCTCAAGACATCCAAGCAGCTTAAAGCGGTATTTCTTTTGATTGACATAAGGCATGAGCCAAAAGCGCACGACAGGCAGATGTATGAGTGGATTGTATACAACGGCTTTGAACCCGTGATTATTGCAACAAAGTCAGATAAAATCAGCAAAGGTGCGGTTGAAAAACAAAAGAAAATCATCCGTGAAGGGCTGGGCATGAAAAAAAATGAAACGGGAGAATATCCGCTGATAATTCCCTTTTCTTCCGAAACAAAGTCGGGCAGAGATGAAGTGTGGAAAAAAATTATTGCAGAAGCGTATGCATGATATATGAATAAATATCCTCGGAACAGTCGCTCCAGTTGTTGCATATCGTGATTGCTTCATCTTCCGAGGGCACGGAAATCTGAATTTCGTACAGCAGAGTTTTCCCTTCCATTATTCTGCAGACGCAGATATAATCGCCGTTTGTGTGCTTGTAATAGTTTGATTGTGTGCCGACTTCATTTTTGAGGCGGCATTTGTTTTCTTCGAGGAAGGTATTTATGTCGTCCATTGCACCGGCGGGAATTTGGGATTTAAACAGAGTGAGCGTTTCATATCCTTCCGAGGTTATGCTGTAGTATGAAGTGTTTCTTATTATATCTTTATCGACAAAATGGAGAGATTCAAGGTCCGAAAGAATTTGCTGCACGGTGAAATAATCTGTGTAATTTTTCTCGATAAAAAAATCAGACAGCTGGGAGTTTGTAAGCTGAGAGTCAAGCTTGTTCAGCATATACAGTATCATGAGTTTGTACATCGTGCTTGAGTTTACTATCATAAATTCACCTTCTTCGGCACAGTCTTTCATTTTCGGATGAATGTTGGATTTTTTCGTGAAATAGAAT
>CAVHKC010000247.1:0-2392 GCA_963636455.1 Ruthenibacterium lactatiformans | reverse complement strand
CGCATCTCCTTTTCCGATTTTGCCTTTTGTCAAAACCGAAAGAACAAGAAGCAAAATGCCAATCAGAAAGCCCCCCGCAATCTGCAAAATATCAAAGCTTCCCGAAATGATTTTCAAAAAAATTCCTGCCGCAAATCCCGCTGCCAAATACCAAACGGGAATGCTTTTGCATTTTATGTCGAAAAAAGAACCTGCCGCCAGAAATAAAATCAATGTTATTTTTATGATATATTTCCACGCATTCATCAATGGCTTTCTCCGCATTTGCTGCACGGCTTTAAATTTCCGACATCTTCAATGTCAACTTCTCGTATTTTTCTTTTAAGGCCGCTGCATGAGATTGTGTTATGCCACGAAGTTCCGTAATCTGTTATATAAACATTGGAATTCGGCTTTCCTGATTTGGCACAGAGCGGACATCCGTAGTATTTTGCACCGCTTTCGTTTCGAAGATCTGCAATTTCATCAGAGCCTGCCGTATGTATAGAAAGATCCAGATACGGGCAGCTTTTGGTTTTGTGATATACAGTCCCCGTTTCCGTGACATAAACAATATTTTTGCTGTCTTTGCTTCCGCTTGAAATTCCTTCTTTCATGTCAGAGCCTATCCATGCTCTGCACCTGAGTCTTTGGCAGTTGTTCAATGTATTTGATTTGTCGGGCAGAAAAGGAATTTTGTAATCATAATTTACAATCATGTCCAATATCCCGCTTTCTGCATCATATGTTGAATAGGCCGCACTGATATCTTCTTCATTCTGCATGTTTTTCTTGATTTCGCTTTTTACGGTAATCGGATTTATTCCTATGGACTCGGCCTCCGTTCTTTCGAGGTAATAAGCTCTCCTTGTGAGAGTTTCTGCAGCCTGCCTCATGCCGTTTTGGATTTCTGTGTGATTTCCGAACATTATCAAAAAAGATGCCATTCCCAAAATAAAAACCAAAAACAGCGGAACAACGACTGCCGCTTCCACAGACATCGAAGCATTCAAAGAATGTTTTTTAATGCTTTCAGGTGCGGGCGGCAATACCCTTGCTTTCAGGATTTTTTTATTTAATCTCAGGAGGGTTTTCTCTAAAAAGCAAATATTTATTTTTTTCATCATCACACCGTTTTAATCCTTATTTCAAGGGCATTGCCGCCCGCACCTGATTTTTAATATCCGTATTCTTGCTCCAGCAAAAATTCAAATCCGCCGCCCGTTTGGATGTTTCTGCTTACAAAAGGAAGCGTCACAAACAATCTGTCGGCTGTGTATTCTGCTGTTATTTCACTGTCCAATATGCAGTCTTTTATTCTGAATGTATCATTTTCTTCAAGCCTGATATTTGCCTGTATGACATCCATTATTCTGAAAAGCTGCGTTTTTTTGTTTTTTATGAGCAGAAGCGCTCTCAGATAGGAAGCGTAATCAAGTCCGTTTTCGAAGCTTTTTTGCGTATTTTCTTCCTTTGTGAAATTTTTAACTCCTGTAAGCGACAACGACCATTCATCGCTTTGCTTGATTATCGGAACTTTGCCCCCGGACAGCAAGGTCTTAACATCAACAACAGCTTCTGCCATTGACCATGCCGCAAGTATCGCAAATTCCAATATTTGCTCTGCCTGCGGAAATGCGACTGCTGCAGCAAGAGCAGCGGCAAGCAAGGCAGCTTCGCTCCTTTTTTGCGAATCCTTCAAAATGCTTATCATATTGCAGCCGGACTTAATCAAAATCAGCTTTTTTGCAGTCGATGCAAGATTTTCCTCATCCGTTGCCTTCCCGGAAATGATATATTCGGCTTCGTAATCAAGTGCGTTGTCACCTGATGCATTTGTGTAATTTCCCATATGGCAAAGAACATATTCAGAAAGCATCACTTTTTTTGCTGTCGCACTCAAAACAGATTCGTCATCATTTTCTTCATCCTCTGATTTTGATTTCTCATTCCCGAATATTTCCGACGGAAATTCCGACATATCAACTGATTTTTCGGAAACATCCTCCGCAACATAGCTTAAAACACCTTCATCAAGTATTTTCCCGATTTCGGAAATAAAGCTTATATCCATGTCTGTTTGTGCCTGTGACGATTCGTTTTCTGCTTCGACAAGCTTTGAATAATCAGTTTCTTCAAAATCCGATTTCAGATTTGAAAGCATTTCGTAAATATCTGACATATTCTCGCCTGCATTATCTGCTTCAAGCTTTGCAAAAAGTGCGTTCAGCGAATCCGCCTTTTCGTTTAAGTCTTTGGAAGCTTCAAGCCTTTCTTTGACTCCGACGCCCTGATTGGCATCTGTTGACTTGCTTTCCGAATTTTCGATTTTTTCGATTTCTTCTTCAATAAGCTTGTAACTTTCTTCATCATATCCGTCTTTTTCGTTTTCAAGCTCCTGCTTCAAGCCGGA
>CAVHKC010000246.1:0-2398 GCA_963636455.1 Ruthenibacterium lactatiformans | reverse complement strand
ATTCTGTGTTAAAGCCCGAAAGCTTTCCGTTTTCTTCTTTTATAACCGTATTGACGTATCCTGTGGCAGATGCGGTGGCATCGAGCTTGTCGCAGTACATGGCAGCATCATGCTTATATGGAGTTGCTACGCATATGCCTTTAAACGAGCGTTTCTTAAAAAGAAGCGGCAGGAGTTCCCTCGGAATACTGTAAAGCCCGAAGCTGCTGTTGCCTGTTGCGTGATGAATCCACTTCGCATAGCTGTTGCCGACATCAGAACCGATCAGACCGTATTCTATTGAATTGGCTATCTGAATATGCGACTGATAGCGGCGGCTCATTTCGAGTATCTGTGAATAAAGCGCACTTATATAAGGTGCATATATGTCGCCTGCCTTTGCACACAAATTATCCACAAGCTCCTGTTCACGCTTGCGATCTCTTATGTCCAGTCCGATTTCAAGCTTATACGCAGCTATGTCGGCAGCGATATCCATTCTCTCAACAAAAAGCTTTGTAAGCTTGTCGTCTATCTTGTCGATTTTTTTTCGTAAATTAGAAATTTCCATATAAAATCCTTTGCGATGGAAGAAAAAGTTAAAATTTCTTCGACGCTGATATCATACCATTATTGACAGTGCGATTCAATAAATCTTTTCAGCTGCTCATATATCTCGGCGGAAGACGGAGGACAGCCTTTTATACTGTAAGTAAATGCTGAGGTACATTGTCCTACGCCGATAATGCCCGGTTTGCCTTTATGTCCCTGGCCGATTGATATTTTTTCGGGTATTTTATCAAGCAGGCCTTCTTCTTTTAACTGCAGAAGTGCAGGTACGAGCATTGCATAACATGCACTGCATGAATCCACATCATCTACGGCATAGTTTACATCAAGAAAATGATTTCTTGAATCAGAATCATTGACGGTGTCTCCTTCTATAACAGAAATCACGGCTTTGTCCAAATCAGCGCAGCCGATTCCTAAGGATTCGGCGATCCTGATATATGGAATGTCATTCGTTTCATATCCTAAAATGGCGCATGCGTAAGCATCGATAAGCACCGGATCTTTTGCAGCCATAATACAGTTTTTAATAACCGGATTGCCGCCCTCTTCAAAGTTTAAGTCGCCGCAAATATGGTCGACGACGATAAAATCCTGATGAATTCCGGCATTAAGATGGGCTATCGGTTTATGCAGTCCCGTTGTATGAAAGCGGCGTTTTTCGTGGTTTGGAATAAGCCCCTTCATATTTTTGAGCGCACATGTAACTTTTGTCTGACAATGCCCTTTAAGAACGGGAACATTTATGATATAGTCCGCATTTTTAACGCAGCTGCAGAGCTTAAGAAAAATTCCGGCGCAGTCGCATTCATATGAGCTGTCCTTTTGTGTATCTATAAGTTTCACTTTATATTTGGCAGCAAGAGCATTATAGCCGCATATATCAAATGCCTCCGATGTTTTGTCGCCGACCCACGAACCTTCGGCAACGGTAATGTCTGAAAATCCGTTTTCCGAAAGATATTCAATTATACCTGCAACTATTTCCGGGTGAGTTGTTGCGCCGTAATCGGCAGGAGACGGCGTTACAAGATTCGGCTTTATAAGTATACGCTTTTTTCTGTCACCTATTTCTAAGGCGAGATCAGCGGATTTCAGCAGATGATAAGTCATCTGAAAGTAATCACTGCCGTATGCCTTTAATATTTCATTATTTGTCATATTGGATTTTTTCCTTTCGACAATGTCGGAAGCTGTGCGATAATAACTGCCGCAAATACGATGATGCAGCCTGACAATTCCTTAAGAGATAAAACTTCGTGAAGGAAGAGCCAGCCGGCAAGAGCAGCGAATACAGATTCCATACTCATTAATAAAGTAGCTGATGTAGGATCCGTATCTTTTTGCGCCACGATCTGCAGTGTAAAGCCAACAGCACTGGACATGATTCCTGCATAAAGTATCGGGATCTTTGCGTTAAGGATGGCAGAAATTTGCGGTTTTTCAAATAGGATCATTAGTACCGTGGAAACAAGTCCTGCAACAAGAAATTGAATGCAGGACATCTTTACGCTATCTGCATTTTTTGACGTAAAGTGATCGATAACCAAAATATGTACTGCAAATCCGACTGCGCATGCCAATACATATAAATCGCCGGATGAAACGGAAAAATCCTCTTTTATGCAGAGTAGATAAAATCCGATTATTGCCAAAATCACACAAAGCCAAATGATTTTCGGAATTTTTTTGCCGATAAATACCCCGAGGATCGGAACGATAACAAGATACAGAGCTGTGATGAACCCTGCCTTTCCGGCGCTTGTCATGCTGACACCAACCTGCTGAAAGGCACTTGCTATACCCAATGCCAATCCGCAGCAAATTCCGCCGATTATATCGATTTTAT
>CAVHKC010000245.1:0-2403 GCA_963636455.1 Ruthenibacterium lactatiformans | reverse complement strand
TTTTGCATTACATATTTCGGCGCAGGCTGGTTTGCAAAGGTTCTTAATTATCCTCAGGCTGCCGTTGCATTGAGGGTGCTTTCACCGGCACTTGTCATTCTTGCCGTAATGGGCGTTTTAAGGGGCTATTTTCAGGGCATGCACACGATGATGCCCACCGCAGTTTCCAATATAATCGAACAAATTGTGAATGCCGCAGTCAGCATAATAGCCGCAAAGGTTATGTTCGATTCGGCACAAAATTACGATGCTTCTGCCTACGGATTCACAAATGTGCCGGAGGCTTACGGTGCTGCGGGCGGAACTTTGGGAACCGTCTGCGGTGCAGGAATCGCTCTTTTGTTCCTTGTCTGGATTTTTGTTCTTTCAAGAAGATATCAGGATCAAAAAATAAGAAAAGACAAGACAAGGCATACGGAAAGCACGAAGAATATCATAAAAATCCTTGTATGTACGATCATCCCCGTAATAATCAGCACAACCATATACAACTTAAGCGGCCTCATTGATTCCGGCCTTTTCAGCAATATCATGGATTCAAGAGGCATGGACAAGGACATGATCGACACATATACGGGAATGTTCACGGGAAATTACAGGCTTATTGTCAATGTGCCGATTGCGCTTGCCTCCGCACTTGCGTCATCTCTCATACCAAGTGTGGTGCAGTCACGCACCGAAGGCGACAATCGTGCCGTAAGATACAAAGTAAGCTCTGCAATAAAGCTTTCGATGATTGTGGCAATGCCATGCACAGTGGGAATCGGCGTGCTTTCAAAGCCGATAATAAATTTGCTTTTCCCTTCAAGCGCAGACCCGGACAAAGTTTCGCTCATGCTGATAGTCGGCTGTATTTCTGTTGTTTTGTATTCGCTTTCAACCATCACAAATTCAATATTGCAGGGAATTGACAAGATGTCGCTTCCTGTGATTCACTCGGCAGCTGCGCTTGTTATTCATGTTGCATTCCTGTGCGGACTGCTGCTTATATCTGATTTGAATATTTTTGCGGTTGTTATTGCCGATATTCTTTTCTGCCTGCTTGTCTGCCTGTTTAATGCACGTTCGCTCAAAAAATATCTGAAATTCAGGCAGGAAAAAAAGAAGACATTTGTTATGCCTGCAATATGTTCCGTACTAATGGGAATTGTAACATTTCTTGTAAACAAGCTTTTCTTTGCCATTACGCACAGCCTTGTTGTTTCGGTCATTTTTGCAATACTCATATCGATGGTTGTTTATTTCTTCCTGCTGGTTAAATTAAGGGTTATAAGCGAAAAAGAGATGTATTCCTTCCCGGGAGGCAGGACGCTTGCTGTAATATGCAGAAAATATCATGTGCTGTAAGAAGGATTTTTAAATTGAAGAATTTGAACATATGTATTATATTGTTTGAAGAATAAGCGAAGATAATACAATATAAGTGCAAGTGCATTTGAATTTTTCTTACTTTATATGCATTTGTGCCATAAACATTAAATAAGAAAGTCAACGTAAATGAAATTTGCCGACAAACTTTACTGGGGCACAGCCGCAAAACTGAATAAAAGAAGAATATTATCGGACTTGAGGCATGACAGATTCTGCCCTGCAGTCTGCGTTGTTGCGCTTTCTCCAAAAGAAGGAGAGCTTATGGAGGTTATACCTTCAAGCCTTTTGTGCGGCAAACTTTATAAAAAAACTCATGACATATCCGACTTGAAAGTAGTGGGAATCGGACTTACAAGAGCAGAGGCTTTAGCTTTAATGTGCGAAATCGCAAAAGATATTTATAAAGAAACGAATGCATTTGAAATAAAAGATTATTTCGGATTTAATTGAAAAAAGGTGACAACGTAAAAAGGATTAGCCCAAAACGGTTTGAAACATATAAATAAAACAGATACAAACAAAACATGATAGTTCTTGCAATATTAAAAATAATCGGAATAGTGTTGCTTTGTGTGATTGCATTGGCGGTCTTTCTTTTGCTGCTTGTGCTTTTTGTTCCGATCGATTATTGCATAGAAGTGAAGAAAAACGGCGAAGAATTTGACGCAGGCGGAAATGTAAAATGGCTTTTCGGAGGGGTTGGCGCCAAAGCATGGCTTGAAAAAAAAGATGTTTTCTACAAAATCAAGGTTTTCGGATTTTCAATAAAAAAAGGAAAAATCGGGGACAAAAAAGAAGACACTGACGAAAAAATCCAAAACATCGGCGAAGGAATGTGCGGAAACAGTGAAATAACACAAAGCGTAGAACCAAAAGAAAGCAAAGAAGCTGTCTCAGATTACGAAGAAAGAGAAGAAAAGCCTGAAAATCATGAAGATTATCAAACCGAAAATTGTGCGGAAGGCAAGTTGAAAGTAAAAATTTTTGAGGTCGAGCAGGAAAGAAAAAGGCAGGAAGAAGACAGAATAAGGC
>CAVHKC010000244.1:0-2413 GCA_963636455.1 Ruthenibacterium lactatiformans | reverse complement strand
CTTAAAACTTCGCTGCGGCCGTATCCTGTCATGCTTTTTATCATATTTTTGTCCTTGAATTTATTTACCGAACGGCTTTAGCCGAATTTACGGTCTTCTGCGTCCGATATGCTTATATTTATACCAGTTTTTTGCTTAATAATCAAACACATTCATGATATGGCAAATAAAAAACACACCGCAACATCCAATGTCTGAAAATTACGATGTGTTTTCATGCTTAGGCTTTTTTATTGCCCTTTAAATCAGTTCTGTTTTTTTGCTTCGATTTCGGCTTTCAATGTCTTTGTAAGTTCGGGCACGATTTTGAAAACATCACCCACGATTCCGTAATCTGCAACATCAAAAATCGGAGCATATTCATCTTTGTTTATCGCAACAATGATATCCGACTCCTCCATTCCTGCAAGATGCTGAATCGCTCCCGAAATTCCGCATGCGATATAAAGATTCGGGCGAACCGTCTTTCCTGTCTGGCCAACCTGAAGGTCTTTGGGCTTCCATCCTGCGTCAACAACCGCACGTGAGCACGAAACCTGGCCTCCCAAAACCTCCGCAAGTTCTTCAAGGATTGCAAAGTTTTCGGGCGACTGCATTCCTCTTCCGCCGGAAACAAGAATTTTTGCGTCCATAATATCTACAGCCTGCGAAACGGATTTCACGATATCAAGAATTTCCACATAATTTCCGTTCGGTTTGAATCCCGGATTGAATTCGATGATTTCTGCCTTATGTGAAGCGTCTTTCGGAAGCTTTTTCATAACGCCCGGGCGAACCGTTGCCATCTGTGGACGGTTGTTGGGGCATGCAATTGTTGCTATCGTATTTCCGCCGAATGCGGGGCGTGTCATCAAAAGCTGATTGTGCTTCTGCTCCGCTTCTTTTCCGGGTACTGCCTTAAGCGGGAAATCGCCGATATCAAGCTGTGTGCAGTCTGCTGTAAGACCGGTTGCGACCCTTGCCGAAACTCTGGGACCCAAATCTCTTCCTATGGGTGTTGCGCCCACAAGCATGATTTCCGGTTTGAATTTGCTGATGGTTTCTGCAAGTGCGTGTGTGTAGGGCTCTGTTCTGTATTCCTTAAGTTCGGGATCGTCAATCACGATAACCTTGTCTGCACCGTATGCGGCAAGTTCGTCTGCAAGTCCTTTTATGTCAGAGCCTGCAAGAACAGCCGTGACATCGCTTCCCAAATCCTTTGCCAGTTTATTTGCTTCGCCAAGCAATTCAAGTGCAATGCCGCTTAATTTCTTGTCGACCTGCTCGGCAAAGATATAAACTCCTTTATATTCGTCTAAATTAATCATATTCTTCGCCTCCCTTAAATTACATGCTTTTCTTCAAGCTTTGAAACAATATATGAAACGGCTTCCTTGGGGTCAAGTTCAACCTTTTCGCCCGTGCCTTTTCTAACCTTGTCGGATGCCTTCGCAATCTTTGTGGGTGAACCTGCAAGTCCGATATTTGCATCGTCAAGGTCTTTAAGGTCATTTCTTCCCCAAACTGTAATTTCTGATTTAACAGCATGGAAAATGCCCTTAGGGCTCATGTATCTGGGCTCTGCAAGCTCTCCCAAAGCCGTGATAAGGCAGGGCATTTTTGCTTTGAGCATATGATAACGGTCATCAAACTGACGCTGAACAATAACACTGTCTCCGTCAATCTTAATTTCCTGTGCATATGAAATAACAGGAATGTTGAGGTGTTCCGAAATCTGAGGTCCGACCTGTGCCGTATCACCGTCTATTGCCTGTCTTCCGGTTATGATCAAATCATAATCAAGATTTCTGATGCCTGCTGCAATTGTTGAAGATGTTGCCCATGTGTCGGCACCGCCCAAGACACGGTCCGTGATGAGGATTGCCTTGTCTGCTCCCATCGCAAGTGCTTCAAGAAGCACATCCTTTGCCTTGGGAAGACCCATTGTTATAACGGTGACTTCCGCACCGTATTCGTCTTTTAATCTTAATGCGGCTTCAAGGCCTGCTTTGTCATCGGGATTCATGATGGCAAGCATTGCCGCTCTGTTCAAGGTTCCGTCGGGATTGAACTGTACCCCTCCTTTGGTATCGGGAACCTGTTTTATACAAACAATTATTTTCATTATTTTATGCTCCTTTACTTCAAGATGCTTCCGGCGATAACCATTCTTTGAACTTCAGATGTTCCTTTGTAGATTTCCGTGATTTTTGCATCACGCATCATACGCTCAACATCATATTCCCTTGTATATCCGTATCCGCCGTGAAGCTGTACGGCTTTTGTCGTAACTTCCATTGCGCATTCTGCCGCAAACAATTTTGCAACAGCCGCTTCTTTTGAAAATACCTTTTGCGTATCTTCTGCAATAGCCGCCTTATAAACAAGGAGCTGCGCCGCTTCAACCTTTGCATACATATCCGCAAGCTGGAAC
>CAVHKC010000243.1:0-2424 GCA_963636455.1 Ruthenibacterium lactatiformans | reverse complement strand
ACACATCTTTTAGGGCAGTCCCTGAACTAAAACCCGAGAAGAAATTTACGCGGTCCTAAAAAACCCGGAGCATGAACGAAATCACGCTCCGGGTTAAAATTTTAATATGTTTTATTGGCAGAAAATGTCAGATATTTATTTTGCCGCTGCCGTAGGTGTTTCTTTGTTTTCTCTGATAAGTGTCAAAACCAGAATGATTCCGACAACATCAAATATACCTAATATTACATAAAGCCCCGAATATCCGTAAACTGTCTGCGAAAGAATACCTGCAAGAACGATACCGAACTGGCGGATGATCGTGTTGAGCGGCGCGATCGCTTTGTTTGCCTGAATATAATCATATCTTCCGAAGCATGTTCCGATCATCGAAGGAATGAGGTTTCCGATTCCGCCGATGCCGATTCCGACCATAACAATGCTGATCCACACAAATGCCGTGCCCTGTGGCTGAAGAAGCAGGAATATTACGGCGACAATATACCAGAGTCCGTAAATGACGCAGGATTTCTTTGTTCCGAATGTCGTATCAAGGAAGCCCCAGAAATAGCTGCCTGCTATTCCGATAAGAGCTGCGGCGGAAAGCATTCCGAGCGCCTGTCCTGCATACTGACCGTCATTAATCAGCGAAAGTCTCGGAATAAGCTGTGATACGATGCCGACTGTTGTTGCCCACATAAGGCCGAGCCCTACGCCGATTCCCCATGTGTTTCGGTTTTTCAGAAGGTTTTTCATCGTCCAGTGAGAAACATGTGATTCGAATTCCTTCTTGTTGGCTTCCATTTCAGCCTGTGAAATAGGCTCGTTATCCGGGAACACGCCGAGTGATTCGGGATTTTCTTTAACCCAGAAGAACGAAACGATACCGTATACAATTACAAAGATACCAAAGATCGTATATGCGATGCCCGGCGAACCGAATTTTGCCGTAAGGCCGCTTAAGATAAGGATTATAGTTGCCGTACATATGGGCATACCCATTGTTGCCCATCCGAGAGCAATTCCCTTCTTACGCGGGAACCAGACATTCATAATGTTGCTTGGCACAAGGTTCAGCTGTACATTTCCGACGATGAAGTTAAGCGCGAACACCATTATGATGAAAACGATGTAACTGCTTGTGTTTGCAAACCAGATAAGAAGCAGGCCTGTCACGATGTTAATAATTGCCGCGGAAAGCTTTGTTCCTATCTTGGCTATGAGCTGCGAAAATACAACCGCGCCGATAAGCGCTACCCATCCTGCAACACCCGCAAGTGTTGTGATCATGCCCGAGTTCCAGCCGTGAATTCCTCCGAATGCTTCCGGATAGAAATTCAGGCCGTCCGTGCTGACTGCCGATGCTATGTAGTAGCTTATTGCCGCGTAGATAATCATCGACCAGCCCCATTTTCCGAAATTGTTGTTTTTCAAAAATTGTTTCATGGTTTCCTCCTAAATTACGTTTATCAGTTGATTAATCCTCTTTGCTTTAATCCCAATTATCTTTTTCTTCAGGATATATCTTTGGAAGCAAATCTGCAAGGTTTGCAAATTCCCTCATATTGTGCGCAAGCAGGCCTTTTGCCGCTTCAACAGGCTGAACCGTGCCTTCTTCCAAAAGCAAAACAGGCTTTCCGCCCAATATATTCCATCCCGTCCAGAAACGGGTCCTGAGTTCGATTCCGCCTTCAATTTCACGGACAAAGTGGCACATAACCTGTGCCGCCGCATTCGGCCAATCATAAGTACCGCAGTTTGCGGTCACGATTGTTCCACATGCAGGCGTTCCGATAAGCTCTGCTTTGAAGCCCATTTCTTTGGGGTCTCTGAAATTTGCATAAATCTTTGCCGGACCCGCACCGATATTTTCTTTTATTATATGAGTAGTGTCGTAATAACGCTCTTTGAGTGAAAGCTTTTTGCAGCGGCCCTGAACCTGCGATGTGCTTATTGCATAATAATGGTCGAACGGATCCCAAAGAGTGTATCTTAATTCTCCGAGACCGTGCCATGCAAACCACCAGTCAAACATATCAACCGTGACATTGGGCATTTTTGTCAGGTTTGCCACATAGGTAGAGCCATCTTCCATTTGACAGTAGCCGACTTCTTCAGCGAGATATCCCGGCTCGAAAAGCAAATTTCTGTCCTGAATTTTGAGAGCATCTTTCGAATCGATTGGTTTTTCTAAATAGGCAAGCTTTTCAGCGGGCACTTCGGCCAGCGGCTTGTCATAATACTTTGCATAACTGAGTTTTCTTTGTTCTTCTGTGATGGGAACTCGTTTTTCGTCCATTATCTTCTCCTCCTGATTTAAATTGCAAGCTGCAGGGATTTTAGAAACCGCACGGCAGAGCGTGCTTTTCTGCTTCCTGCTTCTAACCTACAGAATACTAACACCAAAGCATTGTTCCTTAAAACGAAAAAATAAGCCGTTTGCAT
>CAVHKC010000242.1:0-2467 GCA_963636455.1 Ruthenibacterium lactatiformans | reverse complement strand
CGCCCGAAAAATCACTTTCGAAAAAGAGAGGAACAGAAGTAAGAACAAAGGATGTCATCACCTGCGAATATACAATGAGCAGACCGCTTGCGGCTTATGTTTTCAAAACGATCATGGATCCGTTCATCGGAAAATATTCGCTTGTTAAGGTATATTCTGGCTTCCTTACGGCTGATTCGACAGTCTATAATGCAGAAACCGAAGAAAGCGAAAAGATTTCTAAATTATATATTATGCGCGGAAAGAATTTTGAAGAAATCAAAGAACTTCTTCCGGGCGATATCGGAGCAATCGGAAAGCTTAATCTTGCAAAAACAGGAAGCACGCTTTCAACTAAGGAAGTTCCGATTATATTAGACAAGTTCCAATTTTCAAAGCCTTATACATACATGAAATATACGGCTTTGAAGAAGGGCGAGGAAGACAAGATTTCACAGGCACTTCAGAAGTTCTGCGCAGAAGACCAAACGCTCAAGGTTGTAGGCGATGAAGAAAACAGGCAATCGCTTATATACGGAATCGGCGATCAGCAGCTTGATGTTGTAGTTGCAAAGATGAAAGACAAATATAAAGTCGAAATTGAGCTTTCAAAGCCTGCATTCCCGTTCCGTGAAACAATAAGAAAGACTTCGGATGTTGAAGGAAAACACAAGAAGCAGTCCGGCGGGCATGGTCAGTACGGCCATGTTAAGATGACATTTGAGCCTTTAGGAAACACTGAGCAGGTTTATGTCTTTGAAGAAAAAGTTGTCGGCGGTTCTGTTCCCAAGAACTATTTCCCGGCTGTCGAAAAGGGCATCCAGGAATGCGTTCAGAAAGGCCCGCTTGCCAATTATCCTGTTGTGGGAATCAAGGCAACACTTTATGACGGTTCTTATCATCCTGTCGATTCGAACGAAATGTCGTTCAAGACAGCAACGATTTTGGCTTTCAAAAAGGGCTTTATGGAAGCAAATCCCGTTCTTTTGGAACCGATTGCTTCTTTGAAAGTCACAGTTCCGGACAAGAACACGGGCGATGTTATGGGCGACCTCAACAAACGCCGTGGCCGTGTGCTTGGCTCCAATCCGGCAGGAAAAGGAAAAACCTGCATAGAGGCGGATGTGCCCATGTCCGAGCTTTTCGGATACGGAACAGTTCTTCGCTCGATGACAGGCGGATACGGTGATTTCGAATATCAGTTCGCACGCTATGAGCAGGCGCCTGCGGATGTTCAGCAAAAAGAAGTTGCCGCAAGGCATACAGAGGATGATGAATAATAATTCAACCTATTACGACACAGTGATTATCGGTGGCGGTGCATCAGGCTTATGCACCGCCATTAAATCGAAAACAAAATCGAATAAAGTTCTGATTATTGAGCACACAAGCCGCATAGGAAAGAAAATCCTTTCCACGGGCAACGGCAAATGCAACCTTACAAACAAATTTTGTAAGGTCCCTTTGTTTGATAAAAATGAAGAAGGCATATATCCGTATTTTACATCAGGGAAGCGTGAATTTGCAGAAGCGGTTATAAACGGCTTTGACTGCGATGCGGCGATTTCATGGTTTGAAGAGCTCGGTCTTGTCTGCAAAGATGTGAACGGATATGTTTATCCGCTAAGCGAGCAGGCATCTTCCGTGCTTGACAGGCTGCGCTATGCAGCGGAAGCTTCAGGCGTTGAAATAATGCTTGATTATGAAGCAAAATCAATAAAAAAAGAAAAAAACGGCTTTTTGATTGATGATAAAATATTCTGCAAAAATCTTGTTCTTGCCTGCGGCGGAAAAGCCGCACCCAAAACGGGTTCTGACGGAAGCGGATATAATCTTGCCAAAAAGCTCGGACATAATATTATTTTGCCGCTTCCCGCTCTGTGCGGAATAAAATGCAAGTCTGACTGCTTCAAAAGCCTTGCCGGCGTCAGGGCAAACTGCATATTAAGATTGTTTACGGACGATCCAAACAAACCTGTCCTTACAACACACGGAAATGTGCAGTTTAACAGCTACGGTATTTCAGGAATTCCCGCAATGCAGCTTTCGGGCAGTGCCTCAAGGCTGATTGAACAGAAAAAACGCCCCAAAATCAACATTGAAATTGTTCCTGAAAAAAGCTTTGATGAACTTGTTGATATAATAACGACATTTCTTCAGGCGCTTGACGAACATTCAAGAAAGATTCTTCCTGCAGAGACAATTCTTTCAGGTTTTATGAATAAAAAAATAGTGAGTGTAATACTCAAAGAAATGAAGCTTAGAGCCGATAATAATATATACGACGAATTTAATAAATTTATAAATTCTGACGAATATGCCTACGGGATAAAATGCGCGTCATTTCAGCCTGATTTGACGGATGAGAAAATATTTGCTGCAAGGTGCGCCGGAGTTATCAAGCACTTCAAAACAAATATAACGGGCACACTGGGATTTGAAGAGGCTCAGGTGACATCGGGCGGAGTTTCAACGGATGAGATAAACC
>CAVHKC010000241.1:0-2469 GCA_963636455.1 Ruthenibacterium lactatiformans | reverse complement strand
CTGTTCACGCTCAACGATTTCCTTAATCCTGGCATTGAGCTTTACAATATCAATCTTTTCTCTGGTATCTTCGGCTTCAACATAAGTAGAAACAGACAGGTTATAATCATTTCCGGATACTTCTTCATAGCTTGCCAGATGGGAAAAATGCTCCTCTTCTTCACGCTTGGCAAACACATCCACAATACGGTCGATGTTCTCCAGTGTCAGCTTATTATTGTTTGTAACCTTCACGCACTCGCTTGTGGCATCAATAAACAGCGTTTTGTTATCGACCTTATTCTTCTTCATTACCATGATGCATGTAGCGATAGATGTTCCGAAAAACAGGTTGCTTGGCAGCTGAATAATGCAGTCTACATAGTTATTATCCACCAGATATTTGCGGATTTTTTGCTCTGCGCCGCCACGATACATAATGCCCGGAAAGCATACGATTGCAGCCGTTCCGTTTGACGCAAGCCATGCTAAGCTGTGCATGATAAATGCCATATCCGCCTTGCTCTTGGGTGCAAGAACTCCGGCGGGAGCAAAACGAGGGTCATTGATAAGCAGCGGATTCTCATCGCCGGCCCATTTTAAAGCGTACGGAGGATTAGATACAATCAGTTCAAACGGCTCATCGTCCCAGTGTTGCGGGCTTATAAGCGTATCTTCACAGGCAATATCAAACTTATCAAATCCAACATCATGCAGGAACATATTGATACGGCATAAGTTGTAGGTTGTAATGTTAATCTCCTGTCCGAAAAACCCGTTGCGGATGGCATCCTTGCCAAGAATTTTCTCGGCTTTCAAAAGCAGAGACCCACTTCCGCATGCGGGATCGTATACTTTGTTTATCTCTGTCTTCCCCACAGTTCCGAGCCGCGCAAGAAGCTCCGAAACATCTGCCGGAGTAAAGAACTCGCCGCCCGATTTTCCGGCATTTGACGCATACATCTTCATAAGGTACTCATAGGCATCGCCAAATGCATCAATAGAATGGTCCTTCACATCTCCCAGATTCATTTCTCCGACACCGTTCAAAAGTTTTACAAGCTTTTCATTTCGCTTTGCCACCGTAGAACCCAGTTTGTTGCTGTTTACGTCAAAGTCATCAAAAAGGCCTTCAAAGTCGCTTTCCGCTTCGCTTCCTTTGGCGGATTCTTCAATATGATTAAACACCATCTCAAGGAACTCATTCAGATTATCCTTTGTATTTTTTATCTTGCCTTCACGGTCCTTAAATGTGGCATTTTCATTATTGCAATTTTTCCGAACATTGCAGAAAAGCTCGCTTGGCAGAATAAAGAATCCCTTTTCTTCAACCAATCCTTCTCTTGCTTCTTCTGCCTCCTCATCGGACATTTTGGCAAAGTCAAAATCGGTATTCCCCGCTTCAATTTCGCCGCTGTTTATATAATTGCACAGATTTTCGGAAATATAACGATAGAACATCGTGCCAAGAACATAATTTTTGAAATCCCAGCCATCGACTGCTCCTCTGAGTTCATCTGCAATCGCCCATATCGCACGGTGCAGTTCGTCACGTTCCTGTTCTTTTTTTGTATCAACCATTTTGCCTTTCTCCATTTTATAGCCAAACCATGCCTCTTTAAGAACAGAGTAATCATACCTGTTTTCAAGGCAAAAGTCTTTTCTGTTTTTCATTGCTCTTCTAACTATTCACACTAAAACATCTCACAAATCAAGGCTGTCCGGATTCAGCAAAAAATCCATGATGCCCATAACAACAATGCCCTTTTCATTTCGCCACAGCTTGATTTGATCCTTCACTACAATAATTTTTTTGAAAGAATCATCGATTCGAACCAGAGAATTTTGCTCCTGCTCCATTTTTTCCCTGTCGGGAATTGAAAAAGCAGATTGAATATAATACCTGCGGCTGCCAAGATTGCAGACAAAATCGACCTCCAACCTCTTGCGCACAGTTTTTCCTTCCTTGTTTTTTTCTGTATGTTCCACGACACCCACATCCACATTGAATCCTCTTATGAGAAGCTCGTTGTAGATGATGTTTTCCATTATATGATTTTCTTCCTGCTGGCGGAAATTGAGCTGTGCGTTGCGAAGCCCTACATCAGTGAAATAGTATTTGTAGGGCGAAGCAATGTAGCGTTTGCCTTTGATATCATACCGTTCTGCCTTGCTGATAAAAAAGGCATCCAGCAGATAGCCGATATAGGTTCCAATCGTCTTATCGCTGACAGGCGTACCGCTGCTGCTGAATGTGTTCGCAAGCTTTGTCGGATTTGTCAGCGACCCAACCGCAGACGCCAGAATATTAAGCAGAGCCGACATGACATTGTCCCCACGCAGATTATGGCGGTTTTCAATATCCTTCAGATAAAGCTCCTGACAAAGAGCGGTCAGATATCCCGACTTCAGCTCATCGGTTTTCCTGCTTAAAATCTGCGGCAGCCCGCCATAGGTGTAATAATCAGCCCATGCGTCATACTTATCACC
>CAVHKC010000240.1:0-2516 GCA_963636455.1 Ruthenibacterium lactatiformans | reverse complement strand
ATTTATCCCTATAAAGAAATAAAAAGCAAACGGATATTGCAGACAGGCTCTTTGCATTGAAAAAGTGCAAAGAGCTTTTTTTAAAAATTTATTTTTTTTCAATCTATCTTCAATCGTAGAGATGTAAATTGTGTTCAACAAAACAAAATATGAGCGGCACCGCCTGTAAAATGACGTCAGACAGGGGCAACGGATGCAGGGAATATTTTGAAGAACAGTGAAGAGATTAAAAAAGGAGTGATTATATATGAAAAAGATTTTATCTGCATTATGCGTTGCGGCAATGGTAATTTCATTGGCTGCATGCGGAAAGGTTACAGGAAATTCCGCTTATGCGGGTTCGACAATAACAGCGGAAGTTACTTCAATTTCTGATTCTTCGGTAACGCTTCAGCTGGGTGAGCTTACAGAAAGTGAAAACACAGACAGTTCGCAGACACCACCAGAGATGCCGTCAGATTCAACGGGAAGTGACAGCTCAACAGGAACAGACATGAATACACCACCTGAAAAGCCGTCAGACTCAACAAGCAGCGACAGCACATCGGGAACAGATACAAACACACCGCCTGAAAAGCCGTCTGACTCAACAGGCAGTGACAGCACATCGGGAACAGATAGCACAGACAGTTCAAACACACCTCCCGAAATGCCTTCTGATTCAGGAAACGGCGGAGCACCTTCGGGAATGCCCGGCGGATCTTCACAGACTTTCACGGCAGGCGATGAAGAACTTACAGTAAGCCTTGCGGACGCTTCGATTGTGAAGAATTCAGCAGAAGCCAAAGTAAGCGATATTGAAGAAGGCGATATCCTTCAGATTACATTTGATAATGACGGAAATGCAGAAACAGTGGAAATTCTTTCATTGGAAAGCGGCAACGCAGGAGGAAACTCAGGCTCATTCGGAGGTTCGAGCGCTGTCACACAAGGCGACAGCGCCAACACGATAACAGAAGACGGAACATACACAGACACAACATATGAGTCAACAGGTGATGACGAAAACGCGCTCAGGGTTGACGGAGCAACTGTAACATTGGACGGAATTACGGTAAACAAAAGCGCAGGCGCAACATCCAACACCGAAAACGGAGATTTCTACGGCGTGAATGCGGCATTGCTTGCAACAAACGGAGCAACGGTAACAATCAAAAATGCAACGGTAACATCTTCTGCACAAAACGGAAACGGCGTTTTCAGCTACGGAAGCGGAACAACTGTGAATATTTCGGATTCAACGATAACCACAACAGCCGACAATTCAGGCGGAATCCAGACAACAGGCGGCGGCACGACCAATGCAAGCAACCTGACAGTTGAAACATCTGGCAACTCATCGGCTGCAATCCGTTCTGACAGAGGCGGCGGCACGGTTAATGTGACAGGCGGAACATACACATCGAATGGCTACAACTCACCTGCAGTTTATTCAACAGCAGCAATTTCGGTTTCGGATGCAACGCTTACCGCAAACAACTCAGAGGCACTGGTCATTGAAGGCGAAAATTCAATAGCACTTGAAAACTGCACTGTAACCGGAAATATGAGCGACACCCAGGGAACAAGCTCGGACGAAAATGTTCACAATGTGATGATTTATCAGTCGATGAGCGGTGATGCAAATGTCGGCACATCAACATTTTCAATGACAGGCGGCACACTCACAGCAAAGAACGGTGATATGTTCTATATAACGAACACACATTGCGTGCTGACACTTTCGGGCGTGAAGATTGTTAACGAAGACAGCGATGCATATCTTATGCGGATTGTCGGAAACTCGGCAAGCCACGGATGGGGAAGTGCAGGAAGCAACGGAGCACAGGTTGAATTTACGGCAGACGCACAGACCTTGGAAGGTGATATTGTTGTAGATACGATTTCGACTCTTGATATGACGATGACAAACGGAACAACATTCACCGGAACAATAAATATCATCGACAATGAAGAAGGCGGAACGGCAGTAAGCGATAATGCTTCAGTCACAATCGAAAGCGGATGCACATGGACGCTTACAGGCAACTGCACATTAACAAGCCTTACAAACAACGGAACTATCAACTTTAACGGATATACCATCACCCTTGCAGACGGAACTGTTTTGAAGTAAATCCGAAAGCAGGATTGGAAATTCCTATGAAACCAAAAGGCACGGCCAAGCGGCTGTGCCTTTTTCATGGTTTGAAATTAACATATTTTGCCTTGCTTATTACAACTGAAAGTGCAGTTTAACATATTTAAGAGCAGATGAAAGGAAACAGCAAAAGCCTTATTACGGGAAAATGCATATTTTTGCTATATTTCGGCATATTAAATTGCAGGATATTGACACAAGCCTTGGCCATGAGTACAATATCATTACGGGAAAATGCAGCTATTTACATTTTCCCGAAGTAAGGAGCGCAAGACCATGGAACAAATCAGGCGAGACTTGTATCTGAACCGACTGATAGAGCGAAGAGAAAACGGCATGATAAAGGTCGTCACCGGCATCCGCCGATGCGGAAAAT
>CAVHKC010000239.1:0-2529 GCA_963636455.1 Ruthenibacterium lactatiformans | reverse complement strand
CCATTTCATGCAATGTTCCCACGATTCCGGGAAGCACCGAGCCTTTGAAGAACGGTGACGAAGCACTCGAAAAGGCGATAAGCTACGGCTTTCCCATTATTTTAAAGGCAGCTTCCGGAGGCGGCGGAAGAGGAATGAGAGCCTGCTATACAGCAGATGAAGTAAAGCCTGCATTCGAGCTTGTGCGTGCAGAAGCGAAGAAGGCTTTCGGAAATGAAGATATATTCATTGAAAAATTCATTGTCGAGCCCAAACATATTGAAGTTCAGATTCTTGCAGACGAATACGGAAACATCGTTCATCTTCACGAACGTGACTGCTCGCTTCAGAGAAGATATCAGAAGGTTATCGAATATACGCCTGCATTTTCAATCGATGAGGAAGTCAGAAAATCAATATGCAATGACGCAATCAAGATTTCAAAGGCTGTCGGATACAAAAATGCGGGAACTGTGGAATTTTTGGTTGATAAATCGGGAGATCATTACTTTATCGAAATGAATCCCAGAATTCAGGTTGAACATACGGTCACCGAAGTTGTTACGGGAATCGACCTTGTTAAAGCGCAGATTCTGATTGCCGCAGGAAAAGAGCTTTCCTGCCCCGAAATCGGAATTAAAAGACAGGATGATGTCACAACGAGGGGCTATGCAATCCAGTGCCGTATCACAACAGAAGATCCCGCAAACAACTTTGCTCCAGATACAGGAAAAATCACGGCATACCGCTGCGGCGGCGGAAACGGCGTGCGTCTTGACAGCGCAAACACATATGTTGGCTCTGTGATTTCACCTTATTATGATTCATTGCTTGTCAAAATAACATGCATGGATCAGACTTTCCAGGGTGCCGCAAGAAAGGCAATGAGAACCTTAAGGGAAACCGTTGTAAGAGGCGTCAAGACAAATGTCGGCTTCTTAAGCAATATTTTAACAAATCCCGTTTTCCTTGCTGGCAAGTGTTCCACGAAATTTATCGACGAAACGCCGTCGCTTTTCGAAACATTAGACGGCCAGGACAGAGCAACAAAGATGCTCAAATATATAGGAAATATCTGCGTGAACGATCCGCAGGCAGGAAGCAGGCTTTTTGACACGCCGAGATTTGTGGGAAGCAGCGGAAAGCCGCTTAAGAAAGGCCTTAAGCAGCTGCTTGACGAAAAAGGCCCGGAAGCTGTCAGGGATTTTGTTCTTGCACAAAAGAAGCTAATGGTTACCGACACCACAATGAGAGATGCACAGCAAAGCCTTCTTGCAACACGTGTTCGTACAAGAGATATGGTTAAGGATGCGGCAGCAATGGCAGAAATTCTTGCAGATGCATTCTCGTTTGAAATGTGGGGAGGTGCAACCTTTGACACGGCATACAGATTCCTTCACGAATCACCGTGGGAAAGACTTGATATGCTGCGTGACGAGATACCGAACGTGCCTTTCCAGATGCTTCTTAGAGGCTCAAACCTCTTGGGATATTCAAGCTATCCGGATAATGAAGTAAAAAGATTCATAGCAGAGGCTGCAAGAAGCGGAATCGATGTTTTCAGAGTATTTGATTCGCTCAACTGGATTCCGAATATGGAAGTTGCAATGGACGAAGTACTCAGCCAAAACAAGATTCTCGAAGCCACAATCTGCTACACAGGCGACATTTCAGATCCTGCAAAGGACAAATATAATCTCGACTATTATGTAAAAATGGCCAAAGAGCTTGAAAAGAGAGGAGCGCACTTCCTTGCAATCAAGGATATGTCGGGCCTTTTGAAGCCCTATGCGGCAAAGAAGCTTGTTTCTGTGCTCAAGCAGGAAATCGGCATTCCGCTTCATCTGCATACGCATGACACTTCGGGCAATCAGGTTGCCGCATGCCTTATGGCGGCAGAAGCAGGTGTTGATATTGTAGACCTTGCAATTTCTTCGATGTCAAGCCTTACAAGCCAGCCATCACTAAATTCTGTTGTTTCAGCACTTCAGGGAACCGAAAGAGATACAGGCTTTGATATAAGAAAACTCGAAAAGTTAAGCGAATATTGGGAAGATATCAGAAGCCGCTACAGCTCATTTGAATCAGACCTTAAGACACCGCTTACTGATATTTACAGATATGAAATACCGGGAGGACAGTATACAAACTTAAGACCTCAGGTTCAAAGCCTCGGCTTGGGTCACCGCTTCAATGAAGTAAGGGAAATGTTCGTAACTGTAAACCAGATGCTCGGAGATATCGTAAAAGTTACTCCTTCTTCAAAAATGGTAGGAGACCTTGCGATATTCATGGTTCAAAATGACCTTACAGCCGAAAATATCGTTGAAAAGGGCGAAGCTTTGGCATTCCCCGACAGCGTTGTAAGCTATTTTGAAGGAATGATGGGCCAGCCTGCATGGGGATTTCCCGAAGATCTTCAAAAGGTTGTGCTTAAGGGCAAAAAGCCTATAACATGCCGTCCCGGAGACCTTCTTGACCCTATCGACTTCAAGCAGATAGAAGAAGAACTTAAGGGCATAAAGGGCGATGAAAACATAACCGAAAGAG
>CAVHKC010000238.1:0-2553 GCA_963636455.1 Ruthenibacterium lactatiformans | reverse complement strand
CTTCCTCGCTCATACCAAAGTACATAAGCAGATAAATAATGATTGCCGCAATTGCAAAAAACAGCCCCCGAAACAGCCAAAGCTTGCCTATGTCAATCGGCAGATTTCCGACAAATTTTCCCGTCTGTCCGTTCATTGCAAACAAATATTTTTGCCCTTCCCATGTGGTATTCAAAATCCATACAGGAAAAAGCGCATATTTGCTGCTTATATCTTTAAACGACACCTTCATGCTGTCGCAGCTTACATCATTATAACCGCTTACGCTCGACCTAAGCTCATTTTCCATACTGCTTTTTATTCTGTCACCTGCTCGTTTCCAGCTTTCATCAGAATCCGCATCATATCTGTTTGCAAGATATCCTGCAAGATAGGCTGTCTGAAATTCGACCGCTGCACCGACATCAAACGGCTCCAACGATTCCATGAGTTCGGCAGACATATCCAACGACCCGTCCACGGGAATGTCATTAAAAGAAATTTCTCCCGCGCGATATATTGAATAAAAGCTTGTTTCTGTATAGCTGTTTTCTGAATCGTCCCACCATACTTCTTTTGTTCCGCTGAATTTTGCATTTCCCTGTGCGAGCACATCAAAAAGCCAAAACGGAACATAAAGTCCCTTTATTTCATCTGTATGATTTTCTGCCTCAAAAACTTTCGGCAGCAGTTTTTTTCCTTTTAAATGGGCTTTTAAACCCTTTTTGGCATCTTCCTTGCTCAATTTAAAAGGAATGATGCAATCGGGCTTTAAATCGCCCTTGAACTGCCCCATCATAACAACCGGATTGCCGCAGAACGGGCATTTGGTCGCTCCTAATGTTTCATCGCCGACAATCTGACCGCCGCAGGATTCGCATTTATACATGCGCATTCCCTCGGTCTCGCCTTCCTGCCATATTTCGCCGGGCCGGCTCCATCTGAGTTCATCTTCAAAATCAGATTCATCTAATTCTTCATCAAGTTTTTCGAGTTCTTCGACATCAAATTCGCTGCTGCAGTAGGGGCAACGCATTTTTTGTATCTTTGAATCAAATACTAATATTCCGCCGCAGCTTGGACATTTGTATTCTTGTATATCTGCCATCTTTCCTGTTTTGTGGGTTGTTTTAAACATGCGGAGAGCCTTTTTTTATTGGCTCTCCGTTTTATGCCGCTTTCGCCTGAAAATGAAATTTCAGTCAAGTTTCATTTATTCAGGCTTCGGTGTTCCGCAATTTGCGCAGAAATTGCCTGTGTTCTTTGTCTGGCACTTGGGGCATGCCCAATCAGCAGGTGCAGGCTTTGAGTTTCCGCAGTTTGAACAGAAGTTTCCTGTGTTTACTGTATTGCACTTTGAACATGTCCATCCGCCTGCTGTCTGAACGGCAGCCACACCCTGCGCTGCCTGTGCCGGCTGAACGGGAGGAACGCCTTGCGTGCCTGCCTGCTGATAAAGATTTGAAATATTTCCGCCTGCATTCATGGCCATTCCCATGCCCATGAATCCCTGCATTGCTCCGTTGGAATTGCTTGCAGCCTTCTCCATTGCACCTGCCTGCGCTGCCGCAAGAACGCCTGCAGCCATTGCCGGATTCGACAAAGCCGCACCGCTTTGGAGCTGTTTGATTCTTTCCTGATCTTCTTCCGGAAGCGTCACTGTTCCAAGTGCAACGCTTACAATTCTGAAGCCTCTAAGCTCAATCCATTTTGCCGAAAGCTCGGAATTCATCGCTTCTTCAAGTTCTTTGTTGTGCGTTACGATTTCATTCGGACGGATCTGAAGTGCCGAAAGTTTTCCGAAAGCCGGCTGCAAAGCACTGACAAATTCTGTTCTCATCTGCTCTGCAAGCTCGTCTCTTCTGTATTCATCCGAAACATTTCCGCAAACATTCTTGTAGAAAAGAATGGGATCTTCGATTTTGAACGAATAAACGCCCGAACATCTTACCGAAACATCAATATCAAGATTTATTCTCTGGTCAACGATGCGGAAGGGAATCGGATTTGGTGTTCCAAATTTGTTGTCAATCAATTCCTTTGTATTGAAATAATACACTCTCTGATCGTGTCCCGTTGAGCCGCCATATGTAAAACGCTGGCAGAACTTCTTGAATGAATCCTTGATTCCTTTTCCCAATCCTCCGGTGAATACGCTGGGTTCAGATGAGTTGTCATAAGTAAATTCTCCCGGTTCTGCGCAAACATCAACGATTTCTCCGTTGTCTACGATAATCATGCACTGACCGTCTGCCACAACGATTCCCGAACCGTTTGTTATGATATTATCGCTGCCCTTTGTGTTTGACGAGCGGTTTCCTATTGCTTTTTGTCCTTTCACCATGAGCACTTCTTTATCAAGTGATTCACAATAAAAGAACTCTTTCCATTGATCGGCCAACACTCCGCCTGCCGAGCCCAATGCCGCTTTAATAAGTCCCATTGATATTCTCCTTGTAAACTTTAGTAGTATTTTTTTTAGACCCTCTCCAGAGTCAATATTTTCTGCTGTTTTTTGTGTCTTATGAACCCTGAACCTTTTTTGAAATTCCGTCCCTCAACACTCTATTAATG
>CAVHKC010000237.1:0-2561 GCA_963636455.1 Ruthenibacterium lactatiformans | reverse complement strand
GCATTATATCAATAAGGCACAGCACAGTCAATAAAAAATTTGTTCGTTTTTTGTGCAAAAAACAATCCAATATAAAAGCCAAAGCCATATCTGCATTTCCCATTTCAATGGTCAAGTAAATTCTCAGCGACATTGTATTTATAAAAAAACAATTAGTTCTTGAATGCCTCTTGTATGTAATGTATAATGCCCAAGAACGCCTCTGCTTCCGACAGACAGCATCCGCCTGTCGGAAATTGTGTTTCGCCGCACATTTTTATTTGAATTTTTTTCAAATACGAAGCACGGCATGAGGCATACTATTATATTGAGAGAGAGTTTTCTCAAAGGATAATCATGAAAAAAAAGCTTACCGTAAAAGAATATATTTATATTGCAAGCATGCTCTTCGGCCTGTTTTTCGGTGCCGGAAACCTTATTTTCCCCATTCATTTGGGGCAGCTTGCAGGGTGCAATGTCTGGCCTGCCATTATCGGGCTTTTGATAACCGGTGTAGGGCTTCCTCTTTTGGGCGTTGCCGCTTTGGGAATCAGCCGAAGCACCGGGCTCTTTGACCTAAGCTCAAGAGTAAACAAACCTTATGCATTCTTTTTCACATGTCTGCTTTATCTTACCATCGGGCCGTTCTTTGCAATCCCAAGGTGTGCAACCACATCTTTTACCGTAGGCCTCGAACAGATTCTTCCCGAAAATGCAAATTCAAGAATTTTTCTCTTGATTTTCACGGCACTTTTTTTCATTGCCGCACTTTTGTTTTCGCTTTTCCCGGGGAAAATTCTCACATGGGTCGGGAAAATCCTGAACCCCATTTTTCTGGTCTTTTTGGGGATTCTTGTCGTTGTTGCCCTTATTTCGCCCACTGCGCATGTTGCCGAAACCGCTGCCTCCGGCGATTATATAACCCAGCCTTTCTTTGCAGGGTTTCTTGAAGGCTACAACACGATGGATGCCCTTGCAAGCCTTGCATTCGGAATCATTGTTGTGAATGTCATAAAAGACCTTGGCGTCAAAGATTCCGATGCAATTGCCGCAAATACCGTCAAATCAGGCATCTTCAGCTGTGCGATCATGGCTGTGATTTATATTGCCGTCACAATAGTAGGCACGCAAAGCCTCGGTGCACTGCCGATTGCCGAAAACGGCGGAATCGCCTTTGCCAAGATTTCCCAATATTATCTTGGCTTTCCGGGGCTCATCATTCTTGCGGCAACCGTAACCTTTGCATGCCTTAAGACCGCAGTCGGCTTGATTACAAGCTGTGCCGAAACATTCTATGCGATTTTTCCGCACGGTCCGTCATACAAAATCTGGGCAATAATATTCAGCGTCTTTTCGTTCGGAATCGCAAATCTGGGGCTTGGCACCATCATAAATTATTCGATTCCTGTTTTGATGTTCCTTTACCCTCTTGCCATTGTTCTTATATTGCTTTCGCTGTTTTCGAAGTTTTTCTCAAACAGCAGATATGTCTACAACTGGACAATCATCCTTACGCTTACGGCAGCAATTTATGACCTTTTGCGTTCACTGCCCGAAGCCTTGCGTGCTGCGCTTAATCTGGACTCTTTCCTTGCATCCGTTGGCCGCTTTCTTCCTTTTTCCGCTCTGGGGCTTGGCTGGATCTGCCCCGCCGTGCTCGGATTTATAATCGGATTTATATTTTATATATGCAAAGGAAAGAGGAAAATTGGATGTACTTGATTAGTTCCTGGCTTCTTTAATTGCTGCCTGTGCTGCCGCAAGCCTTGCAATCGGCACTCTAAACGGCGAACAGCTGACATAATCAAGCCCGATTTTATTGCAAAATTCTATACTTGAAGGGTCTCCGCCGTGCTCGCCGCAGATTCCCACATGAAGCTTGGGATTTGCCTTCTTTCCGAGCGTTTCTGCCATGCTCATAAGCTTTCCGACACCGTTTTCGTCAAGCCTTACGAAAGGATCACTTTCAAGAATTTTATTATGATAATATGCCCACAGGAATTTCCCCGCATCATCCCTTGAATATCCGAATGTCATCTGCGTCAAATCATTTGTTCCGAAGCAGAAAAATTCGGCTTCTTCGGCAATTTTATCTGCAAGCAGGCATGCTCTCGGAATCTCAATCATTGTTCCGATTTCATATTCAAGCTCGGCATTCGCCGTTTTAATTTCCTCATCGGCAGTTTCCTTCACAATCTTTTTGACGAAAACAAATTCCTTTGGCTCTCCGATTAATGGAATCATGATTTCGGGTTTCAGCGGCCAATCAGGGTGTTTCCTTTTCACATTGACAGCTGCCCTTATTATTGCTCTTGTCTGCATTTTCGTAACTTCGGGGAAAGTCACCGAAAGGCGGCAGCCCCTGTGCCCCATCATCGGGTTGAATTCGTGCAGGCCTTCGATTACCGTTTTTATATCATCAACGCTCTTTTTCATCACCTCTGCAAGCTTTTGAATATCTGCTTCTTCCGTGGGCACGAACTCGTGAAGCGGAGGATCAAGCAGCCTTACTGTCACAGGGCACCCTTCCAAAGCTTCGTAGATTTTTTCAAAATCCTCCTGCTGATAAGGCAGAATCTTTT
>CAVHKC010000236.1:0-2579 GCA_963636455.1 Ruthenibacterium lactatiformans | reverse complement strand
AGGTAAATGTTGCTATCATCCAATTACCTACTAATTTAATAGGCAGGTTGCCACTCCGTTACTTCCCGATAATTGTAATGTTTTGCTTTATTTATCACAATCATCCCTTTGGTAACCTGCCCGTCTTAAAAAAGCAAGAAAGACATATTATATTTTGCCGCAGTTTAAATTCTGCGGAGCGTTTTATCATATGGGAACTTTACTTTCTGACATGATAAAGAATTTTTATGAAAGGAAAGCCTGTATCCGCTGCCGTTTAAAAAAGCGGAACTTGGCTTGGAAAGATAATGAAAGAAATATATGCCGACAATGCGGCGACAACAAAAATGAGCAAAACGTCAATCGACGCAATGCTTCCTTATATGGACAAAATCTATGGCAATCCTTCGAGCCTTCATTCGATGGGGCAGCGTGCAAACGAAGCTCTTCAGTCGGCAAGAGAAGAAATTGCAAAAAACTTAGGCTGCCTTCCAAGCGAGATATATTTCACATCCGGCGGAAGCGAAGCCGACAACCAGGCGATTGTATCGGCTGCCGCAATCGGAGCAAAAAAAGGAAAGAAACACATTATTTCAACAGCATTCGAACACCACGCCGTGCTTCATACGCTGAAACGGCTTGAAAAAGAAGGCTTTGAAATTGAACTTCTTGATGTGCACGAATATGGAAACATATCTGCAAAGCAGGTTGAGGACGCAATCAGAGAAGACACTTGCCTTGTTACTGCAATGTATGCTAACAACGAGATCGGCTCCATACTTCCGATTTCAGAAATAGGAAGCGTCTGCCGCAAGCACAATGTGCTTTTCCACACAGATGCGGTTCAGGCTGCAGGTCACATAAAAATAAACATTCCTGACGAAAATATAGATATGCTTTCTCTTTCGGCGCATAAATTCCACGGTCCAAAGGGCATTGGTTTATTGTATGCAAAAAAAGGCATTGTTCTTACAAATATAATCGAGGGCGGTGCTCAGGAAAGAGGAAAACGTGCAGGCACCGAAAATATCCCCGCAATAATGGGAATGAATGCCGCTTTTTCCGAAGCTTGCAAAAATATCGACGCTAACAAAAAAAAGGTGAGTGTCCTTCGTGATAAGCTGATTGACGGGCTTTCAAAAATCCCCCATTCGGCACTGAACGGCGACGCACAAAACCGCCTTCCGGGAAATGTAAGCTTCTGCTTTGAAGGAATCGAGGGGGAAAGCCTTCTGCTGCTTTTGGATGCAAAAGGCATTTGCGCTTCATCAGGTTCTGCATGCACATCGGGTTCGCTTGATCCAAGCCATGTTCTGCTTGCAATCGGAAGACCGCACGAAGTTGCACACGGTTCTCTAAGGCTTTCGCTTTGCGAAGAAAATACCGAAGAAGAAATCGCTTATATACTTGAGGAAGTCCCGAAAGTTGTTGAATATTTAAGAAACATGTCTCCCTTGTGGCATGACAAGGTTGAAGGCAAAAAACCGTTTGTACTTTAGAAAGTGAGGCTTTATATGGCATTATACAGCGAAAAGGTAATGGATCATTTTATGCACCCCAGAAATGTCGGCGTTATGGAAAATGCAGACGGAGTCGGCGAAGTCGGAAATGCCAAGTGCGGAGATATCATGAAAATATATCTTAAAATCGAAGACGGAATCATAAAAGACGTGAAATTTGAAACTTTCGGCTGCGGTTCTGCAATCGCTTCAAGTTCCATGGCAACTGAAATGATCAAAGGAAAGCCTGTAAAAGAGGCCCTTGCTCTTTCCAACAAGGCAGTTGCCGAGGCACTTGACGGGCTTCCGGCACACAAAATGCATTGCTCTGTGCTTGCCGAAGAAGCAATAAAGGCTGCCGTAAAGGACTATTATGATAAAAACAAAATTCCTTATGATGAAAAGGAACTTTCAGGCTGCTCAGGCTGCACCCGTTGCTGTGAAGTTTGAATAATATTCCTGAATAAACTTCTTATTTGCAAATTTGTGGCAATCTTAAGATATATGCAGATGTGCCGGATATGAAAGGTGTGTTCTTATGATGGTATCAACACGGGGTCGGTATGCATTAAGGATGATGATTGACCTTGCTCAAAATACAACAAAAAATTATATTCCGATGAAGGATATTGCCGAAAGGCAGCAAATTTCCAAGAAATATCTGGAACAGATAATGCCTGCGTTTGTAAAGAACGGGCTTGTCGAAGGAATTCACGGAAAAGGCGGAGGCTATAAACTCACAAAAACTCCGGCTGATTACACTGTCGGCGAGATTCTGCGGATTACAGAAGGCGACCTTGCCCCCGTGGCATGCCTTTCCTGTAAGGCGGAACCTTGCAGCATGGCATCCGAATGTAAAACAATTGATATGTGGAGCCGTTTCAATGAACTTACCAATGATTTTTTTGATTCAATTACGCTTAAAAAACTTATGGAAGGCTCGCTGTAGAAAGCTCTCCATCATACATCTTTCAATATCAGCAGTTTCATCTCCAGCGGAGCAAGCTTGATTATCAAAAATCCGTTTTCTTCTGTATATTTGCTTTCATCGAACAAATCCAAAGCACTTTGCGCACCCTTCGTGTCTACCGAAACAATGAC
>CAVHKC010000235.1:0-2627 GCA_963636455.1 Ruthenibacterium lactatiformans | reverse complement strand
GCTTGCAAAATATTGTTGCAATGGCTGAGCGTGCAGAGGTTTTGGCAAGAACAGAATATAGGGAGAAATTTGATTTCTGCACAGCCCGTGCGGTTGCTAATCTGCCTGTTTTGATTGAATACTGCCTGCCTTTTGTAAAGGTGGGCGGATATGCAATTTTGTTCAAATCAGGTGATTATCAGGAGGAACTTGTACTTGCACAAAATGCAATCAAGATGCTTGGCGGAGGTGAAAGTGAGGTAAGAGAATTCACTTTACCCTATACATTGCTTAAAAGAAGTCTTATTATTATAAAAAAAGAAAGCCCTACACCCGAAAAATACCCGAGGCGGATTGGAAAGGCTGCAAAATCACCGCTTTTATAATGGAGGATATATGAACAGATCACATTCTTTAATTAAAGTTTTCTTTAAAATCTTGAAGCTTCTGGCAAAAATTTCATTGATTATTGCCGGGATTAATTTTATCTTTTCTTTGTTTTCGAAAAGGTATGCTGAGGATGTCGAAAACGGCGGATATTACAAATGGCGATTGGGTGACATTTATTACACACAAACAGGAAAAGGCCCGGCTGCTTTACTTATCCATGGATTAGAACCGGACAATTCATCTGCTGATATAGAGGATATGAAAGAAGAGCTTTCAAAAACAAACACAGTTTATGCGGTAGACCTGTTGGGATTTGGAAATTCCGATGCACCGTGGATCACATACACAAACTACATTTATGTTCTTCTCATAAATGATTTTATAAAAGATGTGATAAAGAGTGAGACGTGCGATATTGTTGCATATGAGGGCGCATGTCTTGCGGCGCTGCAGGCACATAAGATGGCCAAGGATTACAATGGGAAGGTAATTCTTATAAATCCTTATAGGGGCAAAGCCTTTGACTTCTCACCAAATGCAGCTCTTAAAATCAAAGAACTTTTTGAAATACCGCTGATTGGAACGCTGCTCTACAATGTCTTTTGCCTTGGTGCAGGAGTAAAGATAAATGCCTTGGGCAAGTATGTATTTTTAAGCCGCCTGGGCGGATATCTCACAACGGATATTATTGGACATGAAAAATTGATTGATGATGAATGCACGGTTGTTGACTGTGCAGAAGTGAAAACGGTTTAATGAGTTTTGGGATGAAACCTTTTTGGTTTTGTCGATTTGACTTTTCTGCTTCTGAAAACAGGTACTTTGATATGTGATATTTTGTGGTGCGCCCTTGAGAGTTCGTGAGGGCGCATTTTTGATGTTTCACGTGAAACATCAATTGACTTTAATGAAAGCCTGCTCTGAAACATTTGTCGGTTTGTATGCCATGTTCCAGAATGTTTCATGTGAAACATGTAGAACGAGACATTTTGTGTAATTGAAAACGGAAAATCCATGTGTTATAATCTCACGAAACGACGTCGGAAAGGCAGACGGAATTCGCGCTTGATTCATAGGCAAAATTGGTTCTGCAAATTCTAAACCGTAAATAGGTGCAGATGTTGTTTTTGTATCAAATCAAGGAGAAACTGAATGGGCATAATTATCACGGTAGCCAACCAAAAAGGCGGTGTCGGAAAAACAACAACAGCGATTAATATGTCGGCTGCTCTGGCTGAAAAAGACAAGAAGATTCTCCTTGTTGATATTGATTCACAGGGAAATACGACAAGCGGATTAGGTATCGAAAAAAACGAACTGGAATGCACCACCTATGAACTGATGCTTGGAGAAAAAGACACCGAGAGCTGCCTCATTCATACAGAATTTAAGAATTTGGACATACTGCCGTCTAATGTCGATATGGCAGCCGCAGAAATAGAGTTGCTTGACGAAGACGATAGGGAATTCAAACTCAGACATATTTTAAGACCGTTGAAGAAGGACTATGACTTTATTATTGTAGACTGCCCTCCTTCTTTAAATATATTAACCGTTAATGCAATGACGGCGGCAGATTCTGTGCTTGTCCCCATTCAATGCGAATATTACGCACTGGAGGGGCTTTCGCAGCTTTTATATACAATAGAACTTGTCAAAGAAAGATTAAACCCCGAACTAAAAATCGAAGGAATACTTTTCACTATGTATGATTCAAGGGTGAGGCTTTCCGGACAGGTTGTACAGAATGTAAAAGCGAATTTGAAAGAGAAAATTTTCAAGACAGTGATTCCAAGAAATGTAAGACTTGCGGAGGCACCGAGCCATGGAAAGCCTGTTTCTTTGTATGCAAGATTTTCATCCGGAACAAGGGCATACAGGAATCTTGCAAAAGAACTTCTAAACCTGCACGCAAATGATGTAGAAGAAAAAGAAAAAGAAGAGGAAGTCTCTGCAAAAGACGTTTATACAGATGATATTCTCGGATTGGAAGAAAATACGGGGGATGCTGCCGAGACGAGCGAGAATGAAAAAGAAGCAGATAACAAAGATGAGAAAGATACGGGTGAAAAGGAAGAATCGAAAGAAACAAACGGTGTAATTCAGAAGGAAGGCGAAGCTGACGGTGAGGAATCGACAGAAAAAGACGCCGCATCAGAAGAAGAAACAAATAGCGAAGATAAAGCTGAAGATAAAATCGAAAAAAGTGAAAACGACAATTTGGAAGAAGAGATGGAAAGCGTGACAGAACCTGAGGA
>CAVHKC010000234.1:0-2633 GCA_963636455.1 Ruthenibacterium lactatiformans | reverse complement strand
TTCGCCTTCACGCATTATTTTTTCTACTTTTTTTCGAAAATCTTCATTTTCATATAATTCTTCAAATGTCATGTTATGTCCCTTCCACCCAGGATTTTTCACCCTGTACTGCTTTTGTCAAGATAGCTCTTTTAGCTATTCTCCTCGGTGTTCAGAAATTGCACAGTTGTAGATAACCGCACAAACGCTGTGATGATATACTGCCACGCATTGGTAATTCGACCAGCACGCATGGTTTGTTGTGCATGTGGATTTGTCTCCGCCGTCTGTATGCAGAAGAGCCGCATAGCAAGAATCCAAAGCAATGCAGGGACCGCCTAATATGTCATAGCATTTGTCTACCGTAAAGCAGCCCTGAGCTGTTGTACACTGCGGATTCATGTCGCCTGCCGCAAGCTTGTCCATTTCGTCATCACTTACGGGCATTTTCGAAACAAAATACGAACGGATTTCGTTTAAGTCTGTATCAACACCCCTTTTCTTGGCCTCGGATACCAGAACATCAACCAATTCACCGTCGGTTTCTCTCATAACCTTTTCTACTTCGTTTCTGAATTCTTCATTTTCATACAATTCTTCAAATGTCATATCTTTCACCCTTTTAAAATTAAAATTTTATATGTAATCATAAAATGCCTGATTTTCAGATATTTTATGCTCTGTTCAGTCAAAAATCATTTCGATTTTCATGCCGCATTTTTTCATAAAGCCTTTGCTTAACACTGCAGCTCGCTTTGTTCACCTTTCGGCTTATCGAATAATTCGTCAATAAGTGCTCTGATTTTTTTATGCCACCCGCTTTTGAAAAACCAGCAGGCAAATTCATCTATGCACAGGAAATCTGTTCCAGTTTCTCCGACAGCCAATGCTCTGCACATGCCTCCGCAGCAGTCCAGTGCATCCGGGCAATCGTGGCATATCTCATTTGCTTCAAGAATTTCTCCCCTTGTTGCACGGCAGAACCTTATAAGCTTTGAATCCTGCAATATCTGCACAAGCGGCGTTTCAAACAAATTCGGGAACTGCGATTCTATAGCGGCACCGCACATGCTCATGCACGGTGTTGTTGCACCGTTTGGTCCTATGAAGAAATTCGAAAGCAGCACTCCGCAGCTTGGAAGCACATTAAGCCTTTCTTTCTGTGTTTTAAGCTCCATCGGAATTTCGGCTGTATAATTTTCCTGACCCTTTGCAGGCGGATTCATCATGCACATGCCCTCTAACTGCAGCCCAATTTCAGGCTTTTCCTTTGCATACCATTTGATGAGATCTTCATAAAGCTCCAGCGTTTCTTCATATGTGAGGAAATGCTCCTTTTCATTCATCCATTCGCCCTGAGGCATTGTTTTTTGAACTTTCAGACCTCCTGCGCCAAGCTTTGCAAGCTTGAGTACGGTATCTTTGACAGACTGTGCGTTTTCTTTGCACAGGCACATTGCCGCGCCAAAGCCCATTTCGTTTTCCCGAAGAAGATTCATTGCTTCAACTGCTTTGTCTTCTGCGCCTTCAATGCCTCTCATCCAGTCGTGAAAGCCCACGCCGTCAAAGCTTATCTGAAAGCCGCAGCCTAATTTCCGCTTTTTTAATTCATCAATGAATTCCTGTGTTATCAATGCGCCGTTTGTATATATGGTCGTGATTGTTATCTCATTTTCAAGGCAGGCATCAACTATATCAAAGAAATCTTCACGGATTAAAGGCTCTCCCCCTGTAAGCGAAACCCTGTGGATGCCGCATTCTTTCATCTGGCGGATGACATCCATAAGCTGCTCAAATGATGGAGTTCCCAAAACTCCCTCGGGTGCCGACTGAAAGCAATGTCTGCACTTGTAGTTGCACTCGCCCGTTATCGACCAATGTACCTCCCTGCGGAAAGAACAATTGTGAAAGCTTGAACCGATAACAATCGGCTTTTCAAGCGGTTCTTCTGATTTGATAAGAATCCCCTTGCTTGTCAATTCCTGAAGGCCTTGCTTCTGCCTTTCGGAAAGATTTAATTCGTCAAAATCATGACACCCGTCGCACTTGTAAAGGAGCAAATAAAATTCCTTATCCTGAATAAAGAATACTTCATAATTTTCCCTGACATAAAATCCGTAAGGGAAGCCTTTGTAGCTTACAAGTTTAAATTTATCCGAAAATTGATAGTACATAAATCCTTTATTTCAGGCAGTTTCACAAATCTTTTCTTCTGATTTTTATTTTGAAACCGCTGTTTGCGTCTCCATATTTTTAATGCAGGTTTATATTTCAAAACCAAGCCGTCTTCTTTTGTATTTTTTCTATACTTTTGCAAAGTCATAATACAACTTTTTATACAGCATATCCATAAAAATTTATTGTATTTTTTGTGTGCAATTTTGTATTATTTACCCTGTGCGGCACGACCTACGGAAATGCTTGTTCAAGGCTTTCCAAATAAAGAAAAAAGACACAGCATATGATAACAGCTGTGCCTTTGCATTTTCTTTTTTAAACAGCGTACGTGCAATCCTTAAGAATTGCACATCTGCACTTATACAAGCTCGATGATAACTTCCATTGCAGCATCGCCTTTGCGGGGACCGATCTTCACGATACGTGTATATCCGCCCTGACGGTTTGCATATTTGGGTGAAAAAAAAAAAAAAAGC
>CAVHKC010000233.1:1244-2655 GCA_963636455.1 Ruthenibacterium lactatiformans | reverse complement strand
GCGTTCCGAAGCAAACGACAGATTCCTTCACCGAAGAAGATTATCTGATGGGCCTTAAATATTTCAAGGAGACCTACGGAGCGGATGTTTGCGAGCTGGATGATTTGCTTGCAAGGTTCTAAGGTTTTAAGAATTTAAAATGAAAATAAAACAATTTAAAAATATCAAAAATTTGCCCGGCTTTTTGGTCGGGCTTATATTACTTGCAATTGTTTCGGCATCCGTTTGCGGATGCTCTTCTGATGATTCGCAAACCAGCTACAGCACAGCAGCGGAAACCACGACTGTTTTTGAAACCACAGCAGCGGAAACTTCCGCTGAAACAACAGTCGAAACAACTGAACCTGAAACGCCAAAAAAATCATCATCTCAGACGGATGATTTAAAGGAAGCTCCCAAGCTTTCTGAAATCCCGGAATATTCGGGGACCCCATATACGCAAATCAATGACAATTGGCCATATTTCAGCTTGGAAAATCTTCCCACGGAATCGTTTGAATATTACAGTAGTCTTGACAGTCTCGGAAGGTGTGGCATTTGCGTTGCGAATGTGGGGCAGGATCTTATGCCGACCGCCGAGCGAGGCTCAATCGGAATGATAAAGCCCACGGGCTGGCACACCGTGAAATATAATGACCTTATAGACGGAAATTATCTTTACAACCGCTGTCATTTGCTCGGTTATCAGCTGACTGGCGAAAATGCCAATGAAAAGAACCTTATAACGGGTACGAGATATATGAATGTGCAGGGAATGCTGCCTTTTGAAAATATGATTGCGGATTATGTCATATCAACCGCAAATCATGTGATTTACAGGGTAACGCCCGTGTTTGAAGGCAGCAACCTTGTGGCTTCGGGTGTTTTGATGGAGGCATATTCTGTTGAAGACGAAGGAGACGGCATTCGATTTAATGTGTTCTGCCACAATGTTCAGCCGGGAATCGATATAGATTATGCAACGGGAGAAAGCAGTCTTTCAGAGCAGTACAAGGCGCTTTCAGAAGAAACAAAGAGTGAAGCAGCTGCTGCAAATTCGGGCTCAAATTCCGAAAACTGCGATTATATTTTAAACACAAATTCGAAAAAATTTCATTACAGCTGGTGCTCTTCGGTAAGCCAAATGAAAGCAAAAAACAAGAAAGAATACACAGGCGCAAGACAAGACCTTATAAATCAAGGCTATGAGCCGTGCAAAAGGTGCAATCCGTGAGATATTTTCAATTTAAGAAGTAAAATTGTTTTCATCCGCCTGAAACACCGCAAATCTCTCCGGCAAAACACCGCAAATTTCTCCAGCGAAATGCCACAAATCTCTCCGGCGAAATGCCACAAATCTCTCCGACGAAATGCCACAAATCTCTCCGACGGGATTGGATTTATTTGGTATTTTTGGTATACTATGGGCAAA
>CAVHKC010000233.1:0-1234 GCA_963636455.1 Ruthenibacterium lactatiformans | reverse complement strand
GCGTGAATGAGATGTCTTTTGAATATATTAAACGAATTTGTGACAGTGAACTTGAATTCAGGCTTGAGGCATTTGGAGCGATTCTGATTGTCGGCCCGAAATGGTGCGGCAAAACAACGACTGCAAAGCAGCATTCGAGAAGTTATATAGAGATGCAGGATCCGGACAAAAGAGATATGTATATGGAAACTGCAAAAATCAAACCGTCAAATCTTCTTATAGGAGAAAACCCAAGACTGATTGATGAATGGCAGGTGGTTCCGAACCTTTGGGATGCAGTGCGTGTGTCGGTAGATCGAAGAAACGAAGACGGTTTGTATATTTTAACAGGCTCCAATTCAATTGATAAAAGTGAAATTATGCACACGGGAACGGGAAGAATAGATGTTCTTTCCATGTATCCCATGAGCCTTTATGAATCGGGAGAATCAAACGGAACAGTTTCTCTTACGGAACTGTTTAATAATCCGTCTGCGCTTGATGACGGCTGTGAATCAAAACTGTCTGTGGATGAACTTATTTTTGCCGCCTGCAGAGGCGGATGGCCTTCCTCAATATTCAAGAAAAGCGATAAAGCGAAGTTATTGGTGGCACAAAGCTACTTTGAGGGACTTTGCCGAGAAGATATGTCAAATGTTGACGGCGTAAAAAGGAACGAGACTTCGTCACGGCTTCTGCTTCGCTCTTATGCCAGAAATATTTCAACAATTGCATCGAATCAGTCGATAATAAAAGACATTAATGCAAATACAGAGATGTCAGAATCCACTTTCTATGACTACGTTAATGTTCTTAAAAAGTTATATGTTATTCAGGATATTGAGGCATGGTGCCCTGCTATTCGCTCGAAAAGCGCAATCCAGGCAACCAACAAGCGTGAATTCGCCGACCCCTCTCTTGCGGCGGCGGCACTTGGTGTTGCTCCTGATTATTTTAATTATGATTTAAAAACCTTTGGATTTATATTTGAAACACTTTGTATTCGTGATCTAAAGATTTATTCGTCAGCTCATGACGGTAAGATTTCGTATTATCGTGACCGGTATGGTTTGGAAGCAGACTGTGTTTTGCATTTGCGCGACGGAAGGTACGCCTTGATTGAGTTTAAACTCGGCAGTTCGGATATAGATGACGGAGCTAAGCACCTTATAGAACTGGAAAAGCTGATAAAGCAGCACAACGAAAAAGAAAAACAGGTCAAATTACGCCTGCCGGATCTAAAAATGGTTATAAC
>CAVHKC010000232.1:0-2666 GCA_963636455.1 Ruthenibacterium lactatiformans | reverse complement strand
GTATATAAAGTATTTTTTTGACATGAAGATCGAACGTATAAGCGAAAACCAAATAAAGTGTACGTTAAACAGATCCGACCTTGCGTCAAGGCAGATAAAGCTTTCCGAACTTGCCTACGGCACGGAAAAAACGAAGTCCTTGTTTCAGGACATGATGGAGCAAGCTTCCAACGAATTCGGCTTTGATGCAAACGACAATCCTTTAATGATAGAGGCAATCCCTGTTTCAATGGACTGCCTTGTTCTTATGATTACAAAAGTAGACGACCCCGATGAGCTGGACACCAAGTTCGCTTCCTTTGCAAATCTTGAAGATGTTTCGTCAGGCGAAGATGAATCCGAACGGGATATTGAAAGCCACGACAGCCATTTCCGTACTCCAGAGGAAGCAGAAGAGGCCATTATAGAAAGCCTTGTTGCAGCTTTCACGCCCAATGGAAAGGAACGAAAGCCCTCAAAGAAGAATAACAGCATTAATGTTATGCAGCAAATCTTCTCTTTCGATTCTCTTGACCGAGTGATTGAATTTGCTCATCATGTTGAAAACAGCTACAAAGGGGAAAACAGTTTATACAAATGTGCCAAAACAGGCAGATTTTATTTAATCATGGAAAAATCGGAGCACAGCGAGCGTGAGTTTGCCGCTGTTTGTGCAACCGCTTTGGAATATGGCAGCAAGGAACTTTCGGGTTTTGCCAGAGGCGCATACATGTCCGAGCACTACGAATTATTTGTTCTCGGCAATGCAATTCAAAGCCTTGCTAATGTGTAACTTGACCTTCCTTTTTTGAAAAAGCCAAAGGCTTTTATTTGAGGAAGGCAGCTTTACATGCTGCTTTTTTTATGCTTCTTTTTTATTACTTTTATGGCGAAAGACAAATAATGCAGAAGCGGTTTTTGCAGCATAACAAAAAATGCGGCACGACTCGAAAATAAATTAGGCCGCATACTTTGATAAACGATAAAACACACAGAGGGTATATGGATGAGCGAACTTATAAAACTTAAGGACCTTTCCATGGAGTTTGACGGTGAGAGAATTCTCGATTCCGTCAATCTTGTGATTGAAGACAAAAAGTTTCTTACTCTGCTTGGCCCTTCGGGCTGCGGCAAGACAACAACTCTCCGCATAATTGCCGGATTTCAGACCCCGACAGCCGGAGAAGTCCTTTTCGGAGGGCAGAACATAAACCAAATTCCGCCTCACAAAAGACAGATCAATACTGTTTTTCAAAGTTATGCCCTTTTCCCTCATCTTGATGTTTACGACAATATCGCCTTCGGACTTAAGATTTCTCACACGCCGAAAGGCGAAATAGACAGGCGCGTCACCGGTATGCTGAATGCCGTATCACTTACAGGCTTTCAAAACAGAAAAATCGATTCTCTTTCGGGCGGTCAGCAGCAGCGTGTTGCCATCGCCCGCGCCCTTGTGAACCGTCCGAAGGTTCTTTTGCTTGACGAGCCTTTGGGCGCGCTTGATTTGCGTCTCAGGAAAGACATGCAGAATGAACTTAAAAAAATCCAGCAGGATATGGGCATCACCTTTGTTTATGTTACGCATGACCAGGAAGAAGCTCTGTCCATGTCCGACACAGTTGTTGTTATGGACGGCGGAAAGATTCAGCAGATAGGCTCGCCCGAGGACATATATAACGAACCTGCCAACGCTTTTGTTGCCGACTTTATCGGCGAATCCAATATTCTTGACGGAATCATGCTTGATGACTACAAGGTTCGGTTTTTCGGCAGAAATTTTGAATGCCTCGACAAAGGCTTTGAAAAAAACGAGCCCGTGGATGTTGTAATAAGGCCCGAAGACATAAAAATCACTGCCCCGGAAAAAAGCCAATTGTGCGGAACAGTAACCTCTGTCACCTTCAAGGGCGTTCACTATGACACCATTGTTGACTTCAAAGGCTTCAAATGGCTTATACAAACAACAGCATTCCACCCCGTTGATTCATATATAGGAATAAACCTTGTCCCCGATGACATACATATCATGAAAAAGAGCGAATATTCGGGCAGTTTCGGCGATTACAGCTCATATTCTGCCGAATATGACGAAATGTCGGATGCGGAGGAAGAAATCGATGAACCGTAAGCTTTTTGCAGGGCCGTACATCCTGTGGATGCTGATTTTCACTCTGGTTCCGCTCTGCATTGTAATCTATTTTGCTTTTACCGACTCTCAAACCGGGGCTTTCACGCTTGCAAATATCGCAGGCATTGCCGATTATGCACCGATTTTTCTGCGTTCTGTTTGGCTTAGCATTGTTGCCACTGTCATCTGCCTGATTGTGGCATACCCTGCAGCCTGCTTTATCGCTTCCTGCCGGCCGAAAACACAAAAATTTCTTCAGATGCTTATCATGCTTCCCATGTGCATAAGTTTCCTTCTTCGAACACTTGCATGGGTTGCACTTTTGGAAGATACTGGAATCATCAACAACCTGCTTACTTCTTTGGGGCTTACGGCTCTTCCGCTTATAAGAAACGAAGGTGCCGTAATACTTGGTATGGTGTACAATTATCTTCCCTATATGATTTTGCCAATATACACAAGTCTTATAAAAATCAATCCCAGACTGATTGAGGCGGCTGCCGACTTGGGCTGTAATAAAACAAACATTTTTTCAAAAGTAATTCTTCCGCTTACGGGG
>CAVHKC010000231.1:0-2671 GCA_963636455.1 Ruthenibacterium lactatiformans | reverse complement strand
GTATGCACCGACTTCGGCAATAATATGCCCGTGGGAGTTTTGCCTTGCGCTTGCGGAAACCGCAGTGAAAAACGGAGCGGAGCTGTTCCTTAATTCAGAGGTTACGGGCATCGAAAAGAAAGACGGTTTCTTTGAAGTTTCAACACCAAACGAAAGCTTCAAGGCAAAATATGTAATAAATGCGGCAGGCGTGGAAGCCGACAAAGTCCATGACATGGTATCGGAGCATGATTTTACGATTGTTCCGACATCGGGCCAGTACTACCTTTTGGATAAGCCCGAAGGCAAAAAAGCAAAAAGGACAATCTTCCAGTGTCCCACAAAAACAGGAAAGGGTGTTCTTGTAACGCCCACCGTTCACGGAAATCTCCTTGTGGGGCCAAATACCAAGGTCGTTGAAGGAAACAATACCGAAACTTCGGCAGGAAGCCTTGCATATGTAAGAAGCATGGGCTCAAAATCAGTCCCCAAGATTGATTTTTCGCAAAACATCAGAAATTTTGCGGGAGTAAGAGCAAGGACGGATGAAAAGGATTTCATAATCCGTGAAGCAAAAGACGCCAAAGGCTTCATAGATGCGGCAGGGATTTGCTCGCCGGGGCTTTCGGCGGCACCTGCGATTGCCGAATATATTGCAGAACTTCTGCAAAAATCGGGGCTTGTTCTGCACAAAAAAGACAATTTCATATTCGAAAGAAAGCATATAAGGTTCAAAGACCTTTCGATTGAAGAAAAGCAGGAGCTTGTGAACGAACATCCGGCATACGGCCATGTGATTTGCAGGTGCGAAACAGTGACGGAAGGCGAAATTCTTGACACATTTCACAGCGTAATACCGCCTGTCAGCGTAGACGGCATAAAAAGGCGTGTGGGAACCTGCATGGGAAGGTGCCAAGGAGGATTTTGCAGCACACAGATTGTTAAAATCCTTGCAGACCAGCTTAATATTTCGGAATCAGATGTGATACTTGAGACTCCTTCGTCATGGATTCTTAAGGATATGAGGGATGAATAGATATGTATGATTTGATTGTTATTGGCGGAGGCCCGGCAGGGCTTGCGGCTGCGCTTGCGGCAAAGAAAAACGGGCTTGAACGCATTCTGATCGCAGAAAGGGGCACAGAGCTTGGCGGAATTTTGAACCAGTGCATTCACAATGGATTCGGACTGCACCATTTTAAAGAAGAGCTTACGGGACCCGAATATGCGCAGCGCTTCATTGACGAAGTGAAAGAAACCGATATCGAGGTCAGACTCGATACGATGGTGCTTGAAGTTGAGCCAGAAAAAAAGGTTCATATGGTAAGCAAAAGATACGGATACTGCATTGAAGAAGCAAAGTCCGTGATTTTATGCATGGGCTGCCGTGAAAGGCCGAGGGGCGGAGTTGTTATCCCCGGAAGCCGCCCTGCAGGCGTTTTCACAGCGGGAACTGCCCAGAAATATGTAAATGTTGACGGATATATGCCCGGCAAAAGAGTTGTGATTTTAGGAAGCGGAGATATCGGCCTTATCATGGCAAGAAGGATGACGCTTGAAGGCGCAAAGGTTCTTGCATGTGTCGAGCTCATGCCTTATTCTTCCGGACTTAACAGAAATATCGTCCAGTGTCTGAACGACTTTGATATTCCTTTGTATCTTTCACACACTGTTACAAAGATAAAAGGAAAAGACAGAGTGGAGCAGGTTGTCGTAAGCCGTGTGGATGAGGATAGAAACCCCATTCCCAACACGGAAATGGTATTTGACTGCGACACGCTTCTTTTGTCATGCGGGCTTATACCTGAAAACGAACTTTCGCACACGGCAGGAGTTGAGCTTGACCCCAAAACAAAGGGTGCGGTTGTTTTTGAAAATATGGAAACTTCTGTCCACGGGATTTTTGCCTGCGGAAATGTGGCGCATGTGCACGACCTTGTGGACTTTGTCACGGAAGAAAGCGAAAGAGCGGGAAGAGCTGCCGCTGAATATGTAAGGAACTCTTATTCGGAAAATAAAGAATCTGCCGATATAAAACCGGGGTGGGGTGTAAGCTACACACTTCCGCAAAAGCTCAGAAAAGAATGCTTGAAAGACGAGCTTACAATATCTTTCCGTGTGAAAGCGGTTTTTAAGAAGGCAGATATCGTCATAAGTTCGGGTGATAAAGAAATAAAAAGGATTCACAAAGCCTACATGGCACCCGGTGAAATGGAAAAAGTTGTGCTCAAAAAGGAACAGCTTGAAAGCCTTGCAGACGGGCTTAAAATTTCCGTGGAAGAAAAAAGGAACAGTCTATGAAAGAATTTATATGTATATGCTGCCCGCAGGGATGCCATTTGCAGGTAGATGAAGAAAACGGATACAAGGTTACGGGAAATACCTGCAAAAGGGGCGAAGAATACGGAAAAACGGAATGCACGGCACCTGTAAGGGTTGTTACAACAACAGCATGGATTGAAAACGGAACGCTTGAAAAATGCCCCGTGAAAACAAGCAAAGCAATTCCCAAAGAAAAAATTTTCGAAGCGGCAGACAAAATAAAAAGCCTGCAGCTTAAGGCACCTGTTAAAATCGGGGATGTTGTCATCAAAGGCGTTTGCGGAACAGATGCCGATGTTGTCGTAACCAAGAATATAAAAAGGAAAATCTGACAGCAGAAAATCAAAAAGACAAAATAAAAGGCATACCC
>CAVHKC010000230.1:0-2677 GCA_963636455.1 Ruthenibacterium lactatiformans | reverse complement strand
GGAACAGTCATGGAACTTCTAAAAAAATACCGAACGGACGCTGCAATCTGCCTGCTTTTGTTTGTGATTTTCTATCTTTTCTATAAATCTTTTATCGTAATTATTTTTGTTCCGCCATGCTATTTTTTCTTCAGGAAATATCAAAAAAGGCAAAATCAAAACAAAGAAAAAGAAATTTTGGATATGCAGTTTAAGGATTTTCTGATTTCATTGAGTGCGGCGCTGAGGGCGGGATTTTCTTATGAAAATGCAATAAAAGAAGCACTTTCGGAAATGAAGGTGATGCACGGTGAAACATCACCAATTTATCTGGAAGTGAAAAACATTGTAAACAGCATTGCGCTTGGGGAAAGTGCGGAAAATGCTTTTAACGGATTTGCCGAAAGAACAAATTCAAGTGACATACAGACATTTGCATCCGTTTTTTCGATTGCAAAGAAAACAGGCGGGGATATGGTTTCCGTAATAAAGTCGACAGCCGACAGCATTGCCGAAAAGAACGATGTCAAAAGCGAAATTTCCGTTATGGTAAGCGCAAAGAAATTCGAACAGAAAATCATGAATGTAATGCCGCTTGCGGTGCTTGCATATATTAATCTTACATCTTCGGAGCTTGCAGGTACACTTTACGGCAATGCGGCAGGCATAATCATTATGACCGTGTGCCTTTTGCTTTATGCGGCGGCATTCTTTATTTCAGAAAGAATAATGGATATAAAAATTCAGTGATTTGACAGTGTAAAACAAAAGAAAATTAACCTAAAAAAGACGGAGAAGCAGCATGAATCTTAAAATATTGACAGCAATATATATTTTGATTATTTCGGCTATTTTGATTTTGATGCTTATCACAAGAAGCAAGAACACGCAATATTATAAAAATCTGGATAAAAAGGAACACCCGCTGAAAAGCTTTTATCCGGCGGCGGCATTTCTTTACGGAAAATATATCAGGCTTTTCGGCAAAAAAACAAAGCCGGAAACTGCTGCAAAAATAAAAATGCTTTGTGTCAAAGAAAATATAAGCGAGGAATATTTCCTGTTTATGCTCAAAAAAATATCTTCGATTCTGGCAATTCTTGCGGCAATCGGAATGCTTGGCATTATGGTATGCGCCTCTGCATTAAGTGCAGACAACACCAAAACGCTTGAAAGAAATGATTATGGCAAGGGTCAGACTTCCTATGAATTGGATGTCGAGGCAGGCGATATAAAAGAAACGGTTCAGATTGATTTGGATGCGGTAGCTCATACGGAAGAAGAAATCGACGAAATATTCGAATCGTCTTATGAATCAATAAAAAAGGAAATGCTCGGAGAAAACGAAAGTGCGGACAATGTAAGCAAGCCGCTTAACTTCATTACTGAATATAACGGGATTGACATAAGCTGGGAAAGCGGCAGCCCCGATATCGTAAATTACGACGGCGAAGCAAAACTTGAAAACGGAAACGAAGCGGCTGTGAATATTTTTGCGGAATTTTCCATGGAAGGAGTAAGCGAGATATATGCGATGCCGATAACCGTAACAGCCGAAGAACAAGATGAAAAAGAAAAGCTTGTAAACGAGATATTGGAAAGCATAGAAGAAGAAAACGATATTCATGAAAAAGAGGTTGTGCTTCCGAAAGAGGCAGACGGAAAAAAGCTCACCTTCAAGAAAGCAGAAGAACATAATGCAGGCATTTTTCTTGTTTTGGGAATTGCGGCAGTTTTAATCATAGCTTTCGGATATGAAAAGACACTTGATAAAAAACTCAAACAAAGAAAAGAGCAGATGCTGCTTGATTTCACGGAAATCGTGTCAAAACTAAGTTTGCTGTATGAGGCGGGCTTAAGCATTCTGAAGGCATGGGAAAGGATTGTCGAAGAGCATGAAGCAGCCTGCAGCGAAGAGCATTTTGCATATCGTGAAATGGCAATGACTCTCAAAAAAATAAAAAGCGGTGCAAGTGAAAGAGAAGCCTATTACGAGTTTGGAAAAAGGTGCGGGCTGCACCCGTACCTAAGGCTTGGAAATATATTGGAACAAAATTTGTCAAAGGGCACAAAGGGAATAAAGCTTTTGCTCAAGCAGGAGGTCGAAGATGCTTTCGAGCAGCGCAAGAAAATTGCGTTGAAAAGAGGCGAGGAAGCAAGCACGAAATTGATATTCCCGATGGTTATTATGCTGATAATTGTCATTGCCATTATTGCGGTCCCGGCGCTTATGTCAATGCAGTTATAAAAAAAACAGAAAGAGAGGAAAGTAAGATGAACGAATTAATCAGCAGTTTTAAGAGTGATGTTATTGAAGATGAAAGCGGAATAGGAGTTATCGAGGTGATTTTGATTTTGCTTGTGCTTGTGGGACTTGTGATTATTTTCAAAGGCCAGATTGTATCGCTTGCAAAAAGCATTTTTTCAAATATCACAGGTCAGGTGGATTCGCTGTCATAATGGAAAGCAAAATTTTGTCTCGGAACAATATATTTTGTGTAAGAAAGAACTGCACGGACAGCAAAGAAAAGCATTCGAGGTATTTGAAGGACGGTGTTTTAGGAGTCCGAACCGAGGGTTCGATTTCGATTTATATGATTATGATGCTCGTTCTCGTTCTTGTTCTTGTCTGCACTCTCATTGAATCAGCAAGGATAAGCACGGTCAAGGCTTCGCTAAGAAACATAACCTACATGGG
>CAVHKC010000229.1:0-2679 GCA_963636455.1 Ruthenibacterium lactatiformans | reverse complement strand
GAATGGCAAGAGTGAAAATCGTCAAGGAAAACGGGAAAACCTATATTGACGAAACAGGAACGGGCGTTACTCCCGTTGTCACCCAAAATATAAATATGGGCAATTTCACGAATCAGGTTGTTGTTTACAAGCTTTCGGATTATACAGAAGACATGGCAAATCAGCATGACATAAAGAACAGCTATGATGCAAGCTTTTCGGCAGCGGGATTGAACGAGCTTGCCGAAGCCACATTCGGAAGCTGGATAATCAAATAAGCTTATAAAAGTACAGAATCGTACAAAATTAAGGGATAAAAAATAAGGTTTGGAAACCAAAGAAGTCAGCAGTTTGGGAAATTTAGCATTTAGGATTTTAGAAAATGACTGAGTACAGGAAAAGAAACGATAACGGGCGGGCACGCACAGGTCAAAGCCGCACAGGCAATTCGGGCAGAAGAACATCTGAACAGGACAGAAGATATTACGAAAGCCGAAACGCAAGAGGTTCGCAAAGAACCGGAAAAAGCAGCCAAAGAAGCAGAAGAAACTCGCGGAACAAAAGAAACAAGATGATTGTTTCCATTATTGTTATCGTTGTGATAATTGCAATGGTTGTTGTGGGGATTGTATCTCTTTTTGGAAAGAATAACAAAAAGAAAGAAGATCCGACAACTGCGGCAAATCAGGAAACAACAACAGCGGCAGGAGAAAATACTGCATCGGCAGATGAAATAACACTTTTGGCAGTGGGAGATATCATAGGGCACGATACCATCTTAGAGCTTGCAAAAACAGGCGACAGCTATGATTTCACAAGTCTTTTTGCACCGCTTAAGAGCGACATTTCTTCTGTGGATGTTGCCATTGCGAACATGGAAACGCCTTTCGGCGGAACAGAATCGGGGCCTTATATCGGATATCCTTCTTTCAACACGCCCGATGAAATGGGAGATGCGTTGATTGATGCGGGCTTTGATGTTGTTCAGCTGGCTTCAAATCATACAATGGATTCGGGAACTTCTGCGATCGACCATGAGCTTAATTATTGGAAAAATCATTCTTCGCAGGTTCTGGCAGTCGGTGTTTATTCGTCCGAAGAAGAAAGAAATGCCGTTCCGATTCTTGAAAAGAACGGTGTGAAGATTGCTTTCTTAAATTATACCTACGGGCTTAACGGAAACGAGCTTCCCGCAGATCATTCCTATGCGCTGACACTGCTTACGGAAGATAACAAGGATTTCATCAAGTCGCAGATAGCAAAGGCAGCCGAAGAAGCAGATTTTGTTGTTGTTTTGCCTCATTGGGGAACGGAATACGAAGTCGGAGAGCCGACGCAAGAGCAGATTTCCTGGGCACAGCTTTTCACGGAAGCGGGAGCAGACCTCATAATCGGAACGCATCCGCATGTTATCGAAAAAGTTGATTGGGTTGAAGCCGGGCAAAATAAGGCGCTTTGCTATTATTCGCTTGGAAATTTTGTTTCAAACCAGCAATATACGAACACGGTTCTCGGAGCAATGGCATATGTCGTGCTTAAAAAGGATTCGGCAGGTGTCAGCATAGACGAAGAAAAAACAAAGGTTATTCCTGTTGTTACCCACAATGACAAGACTGGCGACAAAACAAAGATTGCGACATATTATCTTGCGGATTATACAGACGAGATGGCAGCGGTGCACGATACGAAGCTTACTTACGAAGACGATTTTTCAGTTTCAAAAATGAAAGAAATCGTAAACGAAGTATTTGATTCGTCATGGCTTAAAGACAGAATAAATTAGGCGGAAACTTTTGCAAATCTGAATTGTTTTTTTGACGGTCAGCATTATGTTATTGCAAACCCGTCTTTGTTCGTCATAGATTTTAGCATCGGAGGAATATAAATGTATTGGTATTGGGATGTTACATACATCTTGGTAATTATCGGAGCAGTCATTTGCGGGATTGCCTCATTGAATGTAAACATCACATTCAATAAATTCAGCAAATTCCCAAACAGCAAAGGGCTCACGGCTCAGGATTGTGCCGAAATTATCATGCGTCAAGCAGGCATTTATGATGTTCGGATTGAACAGATTCGCGGGAAACTGACGGATCATTATTCACCGAACGAAAAAGTGCTCAGGCTTTCCGAAAATGTGTACGGCTCGACATCGGTTGCGGCACTCGGTGTTGCGGCGCATGAATGCGGTCATGCTATCCAGGATAAGCAGGGATATTTTCCGCTGAAATTAAGAAGTGTATCTGTTCCTGTTGCAAATATCGGCTCAAAGCTTGCGTGGCCGGTTATCATACTGGGCTTGATTATCGGGCATATGAATATTGTAAAAATCGGCGTGGTCCTGTTCGGCCTTGTGGTTTTGTTTCAGCTTATAACCTTGCCTGTGGAATTTAATGCATCGGGAAGGGCAATACAGATTATGCAGCAAAATAATATTCTTTCGGGTGATGAATTGGCAGGTGCCTCAAAAGTCTTAAGGGCAGCGGCACTTACATATGTTGCGGCACTTTTTTCTTCGATTCTGCAGCTTTTGAGGTTGATTTTGCTTACCAGAGGGGGCAGCAGGCGAAATTGAATTAACAAAAGACAGAATAAAAAATACGAAATATAAAGGAGAGTACAAATAATATGTGTATGCAATGCAGTAATGATAAAATTAAAAATATAAAAAAAATTTATTTTGATATGGATGGCGTC
>CAVHKC010000228.1:0-2685 GCA_963636455.1 Ruthenibacterium lactatiformans | reverse complement strand
ATATTATACAAGTCGCAGAAGAAAGGGAAAGCAAGCATCAACTGCTGGAACAGATCATGCTGCCGCTTCCTGACTTGTAAATGAATGAGGTTAAGGCCTGAAGCCTTAGCCTTTTTCTTTCCCTCAAAAAGGTATAAAAAATACCCTATGCTTGAAAGTGAATTTAGCAATGTAAAATATGCCGGTCCAATCAAACAATAAGGTCGAAACAATCCCGGATATTCAATTTTAGATTATCTGATATCAATATTAATGCATCTGGAGCCCCATTTTTATATTCAAAATTAAATATGCAAATAATCGTATAGGCTTCCGACTTCGGGCATACTTCGAAGCTTATTCAGTGCTCTTGATTCTATCTGACGAATTCTCTCTCTTGTCAAACCAAACAGCGAACCGATTTCCTCAAGCTTTAATGGTGGCTTTCCATTGAGCCCATAATGTAAAATTAATATTTTCTGCTCACGGTCTGTTAGATGTTGTAGCATTTCCATAAGTTGCCTAGAGCAATCGTCCATATGGGAGTGCTGTCCCGGATCATTTTCATATGACGCAATACTGTCCAGAAGAGTCCCGTCCATATCTTCATCCGGTTTAGTGTCTATAGATATATGACTGAAATCGAAAGCCTGCAGCTGCATTACATGGGCGGCAGAGAAACCGGTCATATCAGCAATTTGACTTGCATTCGGATGATATTCTGAATTTGATTTTAACGATCAAGAATCCTGAGTGCCTTGATAGGCAAGGGCGGCTTCGCAAATCCGGCAGAGCGCTGACAAAATTCGAGCGGCAAAGATATGGTAAATCGGCAATGTTACGTTATGTAGCAGGAACCGATGAACCTATCTACCCAATCGGATATGTTCAGCACACAAAGCCCATGTGCAAGAAGCGAAGTATCAACTGTTACACCAAAGCAGGCCGGCAGGAAATACACAGTAACCTACAGGTGAATGTGTCCTTGATGCTCGCAATGATGAAACAATCGATATACGGAAGAAGCATAGAATATGCCGATAACCGCATCTCGCTCTTTTCTGCGCAACAGGGAAGATGTGCTGTAACGGGCATATCCTTCCAGTCCTTAGCGGAAATCCACTGCCACCATAAAACTCCAAAAAGTCTTGGCGGTAGTGACAAATATGAGAATCTAACACTGGTCTTAGAATCTGTGCATAAGCTCATACACGCCAAGGATAAAATGACGGTGCAGAAGTACTTGAAAATCCTGAACCTGAATGCGAAACAGCTGGCGAAAGTCAACGCACTCCGCAGACTCGCTCAACGTGATGAAATAGCTGCATAAGGAAAGCACAACAAACCATTTCTCTTTAGGAAGATTGAATAAGACTGAGACGAACAATTTCGATGGAACGCGGAGTGCGGTGAAAGTCGCACGCTCCGTGTGAAGCGGGGGAAAATCCGGAGATAACATCAAAGGATTACCTATCGCTATCACTTATTGATCTTGCGGCAATCGGAACTGTGGGCGATGTTGCACCGTTGCACGGAGAAAACCGAGTTATTGTAAAACGTGCACTTGATAGGATGCGGCGTGCGGATTATGAACGTGTCGGAATAAGAGCACTGATGAAAGAAACTTCTTTTATTACGGCAGAGGACATAGCATTCAAGTTGGTGCCGTGCCTTAACGCACCCGGAAGGCTTAATGTAAGGGGAGCAGAGCTTCCTCTTATCCTGCTTCTTGAAAATGATCGGAATACAGCTGAACAGCTTGCTGCAGCGGTAATCCGAGACAATGAAAGCAGAAAGAAAATTCAGACAGGATGCTATGGCAGTATCCGAGCGGTAGCAGAAGAACAAATCGAGCAGGGAAACAAGATTCTTGTACTGTATGCCGAAAATGCCCCCAACGGTATTGTAGGACTTTTGGCAGGCAATCTCAAGGAGGAGTTTATGCGTCCTGCAATTGTTTTTTCGCAGAAGGAAGACACCGACGGCAACATGTTATGGGTAGGAAGCGCACGGTCTGTTGAAGCTTTTCATATGCTTCAGGGAATAGAAAGGTGCTCAGCAGTTCTTGAACAGTTTGGAGGTCATCGCTTAGCCGCCGGACTTACCATCAGACCTGAAAATTTTGAGGCCTTTAAAGGAAAAATAAACGATGTGGCAGCTTATTTGACGGAAGAAGATTTGACACCGGATTCCTATTGGGATATTTCTTTATTACAAGAAGAACTGACTGAAGAAATGTATGAAGAAATGCAGGCACTTGAACCTTATGGCGCAGGTGCTCCTCGTCTCGTTGTGAAAACACGGATAAGCTTGTCAGGTAAGGCATCTCATCGGGTTATGGGAACGGACGGTCAACACATAAAGCTATTTGCTGATAATATATCACTTGTTGGCTTTTTTCTGGCCGATAAATATATGCAGCTTTGCCTTCCAAATCGTTTGATTGCCTATGGAACCCTGATGCTTAACAATTATAGGGGACAAAGCTATAGACAGATATCAATGCTTGATTTTGCCGCAGATGAAGAAAATGAAACTGAAAGAGGTGAGGCAAGTGGCCGGAAAAACGAACACCAAGCAGATATGTGTGTTCAAGACGAAAAAAGCTCTGCTTGAAATTATGGATGATACGCGATATGAAAAAGAGCCGATGGCATGGCCGCATACTACAATGTCACGGATTAGACTGCATGCGAAGGATTACAG
>CAVHKC010000227.1:0-2706 GCA_963636455.1 Ruthenibacterium lactatiformans | reverse complement strand
AGTGTAAGTTCTTCCTTTTCGTCAAAAGCCGTTGCAAGCAAAACCCCTGAGGTGTCCGCCCCCACGAAGCCTGCAATGTTCGGAAGAATGAACAGCTTTCCGTTTTTGTTTATATTAAGATTTGCATCTTCCGGTTTCAGTTCAAGTTCGTCTTTCACAACCGCATTATACGGAGCAATGACAAGCGGCTTCGGGTCTATTCCCATATAAAGATGGTGCATGCAGGTGTTTCCCACAATCGAAGCCTCGAAAATATCTTCATTTGAAATTTTAGCTTCCATGCAGACCTTTTTGATAAGCTCGTTCAATGCCTTCCTTATGCACTTGGTAAGCTTTTCCACACCGTTGTTTATGGCATAGTCGGCACGGCTTATGACATCCGCTCCGAATTCGCACTGGGGATTTAACATGCTTGCCTTTGCTTTTTCAGACCCGTCCTTGAGGCTTAATAAATAACAGACAACGGATGTTGTTCCGATATCAAAAGCCGCCGCAAAAATTTCTTTGCCATCCAAGCATTTTATGGCAGGGTCAAGCTCAATTTTCCTTGAAAGGCCTTCTTCAAGCAAAACATGCTTTGAGTCATTTGGCAATGTCACAACAAGGTCTTCATGGATTTTATATTGGCAGGCAAGAACGCTTTCGCTTCCGTTCTTTATCAGGCATTGGCACTTTTTGCATATTCCCTTTCCGCCGCATGGCGCATCAGGCTCCATTCCGCAGGCAATCTCTGCCTCAAGGATTGTTGTTCCTTCCGAAACTTCGACTGTTTTATTGTTGTTTGTAAAATATACTTTGTATTTCATGTTTTAATCAAAACCATCTTTTCAGTGCAGTATCACCCGTTCAAGTTTTCCCGAATTTTTATAAATGGCACAAATTCTTTATAGTTACCTGCAAACATAGGCTTTGCTGCAAAAGCTTCTCCATCAAAAATCAAATTTATCTTTGAAATAATCTTCGAGCTCGTCTATCGCAACTCTTACCTGCTCCATCGAATCACGCTCTCTTATTGTGACACAGTGGTCGGTTTCGGAATCAAAGTCATATGTAATGCAAAACGGCGTTCCGATTTCATCCTGCCTTCTGTAGCGTTTTCCGATTGTTCCTCTGTCGTCGAACTCGCAGTTATAATGCTTTGCAAGCTTTGCAAAAAGTGCCTGTGCAGGCTCGTTTAACTTCTTCGAAAGCGGAAGAATGCCGATTTTCACGGGTGCTATTGCGGGATGGAATCGCATAACCGTCCTTACATCTCCGCCTTCAAGCTCTTCTTCGTCATAAGCGCTGCACAAAAATGCAAGAACTACCCTGTCTGCGCCAAGCGAGGGCTCTATAACATAAGGAATATACTTGATATTCTTTTCGTCATCGAAATATTCCATCGGTTCGCCCGAAAATTCCTGATGCTGCGTAAGGTCATAGCTTGTTCTGTCTGCAATGCCCCAAAGCTCGCCCCAGCCGAACGGGAACGTGAATTCTATGTCCGTGGTTGCCTTGGAATAGAAAGAAAGCTCTTCTTTATCGTGGTCCCTGAGGCGGATTTCTTCTTCTTTAATGCCAAGCTTCTTAAGCCAGTTTACGCAGAAATCCTTCCAATAATAAAACCAGTCAAGGTCTGTTTCGGGTTCGCAGAAAAACTCAAGCTCCATCTGCTCAAACTCCCTTGTACGAAAGGTGAAATTGCCCGGCGTTATCTCGTTTCTGAAAGACTTTCCGATTTGGCATATTCCGAACGGAATCTTCTTTCTTGAAGAACGCTGAACATTTTTGAAGTTGACAAAAATGCCCTGTGCGGTTTCGGGGCGAAGGTAGACAACCGCAGTCGAATCTTCCGTAACTCCCTGAAAGGTTTTGAACATGAGATTGAAATGCCTTATCGGCGTGAAATCACTTTCGCCGCAGGAAGGACAAGGGATTTTGTGCTCTTTGATATAATCTTGCATCTTTTCGTCCGACCAGCCGTCAACCGAAGATTCAAGCTCAATCCCGTTTGCATTTGCATAATCTTCGATAACTTTGTCTGCACGGAATCTTTCATGGCACTTGCGGCAGTCCATCAAAGGGTCTGAAAATCCGCCGATATGCCCGGATGCCTCCCATGTTTTGGGGTTCATCAAAATCGCACAGTCAATTCCCACATTATAGGGGCTTTCCTGAACGAACTTCTGCCACCATGCACGCTTTACGTTGTTTTTTAATTCAACGCCCAAATTTCCGTAGTCCCATGTGTTTGCAAGCCCGCCGTAGATTTCAGAGCCCGGGTAGATGAATCCTCTTGATTTGCAAAGTGCTACAATTTTTTCCAATGTCTTTTCCATTTTTTCTCCTTATGCTGCATGCCTGCGGCAAGGCATTCAAAAATTTTGCCGCAGGATTTTTTATTCGTTTATCTTGTTTCCGCACCTTGCGCAGAATTTCACGGGTTCGTCATATTCCGCACCGCAGTTTGAGCAAAAAACTCTGTATGCGTAGGCTTCCTCGATTGCCTTCTTTTCTCTTTCTTCAGCCTGTCTTATTTCTTCGTTTAAGCTTGCGATTTCTTCCTGTTTTGCTTTGATCATTTTGCACTTTTCATCAAATGCGTCAAAGTTTCTGTCATTGTTAAGCCACATCTTGTATACCAAATCGCCCAGGCTTGCATACATCAGCTCAATGTCGTTTTGAACGGTTGAAATCCTTGTTTTGATTTTGGTTTTTTCTATTGTC
>CAVHKC010000226.1:0-2714 GCA_963636455.1 Ruthenibacterium lactatiformans | reverse complement strand
CCCTCATCTATCATCTTTCTTAAAGTTGCTTTTATGATATTTTTTGCTTCTCTTATGCCCACTCCGTCAAGCTGGGCGCCTGCTATATTCAAGTGGCCTCCGCCGCCCAATCTTTCCATCACAAGCTGCACATTCACATTCCCTGTCGAACGGGCGCTGACATAAATTCTCTCGTTCAGATATGTCACAACAAAGCTGCCTTTTATGCCTCTTATGTCGAGCAGATCGTTTGCCACCTGCGCCGCAACGACTGTCGGATTTTTCAATCCTTCCGACGGGCACTGCGCAAGCACAAATCCATCGGCAATGATTTCCGCCGTGTTTATCGCTTCGGCTTTTGCCTTGAAATCTTCAAGCGAATCGTTGAAAAGACCCTTGACCTTTGCCACATCCACGCCGTTCTTCCGCAAAAATGCCGCTGCTTCAAAGGTTCTGACACCTGTGTTTTTTGAAAAATAATTCGTGTCTATCAAAATCCCGGCATACAAAGCTTCCGCCTCTGCTTTCTTAAGCTTCACGCTGTCGCCGATGTAGCGCAGGATTTCACATACCATTTCGCAGGCTGATGAAGCTGTGGGCTCTATATATGACAGTGCCAGATATTCTATTCTGTCGCCTGTCTGCAGATGATGGTCGATAAGCACCACTGTCTTTGTGTAATCCAAAAGACGCTCGCATTCAAAAATAGACGGTCTGTTGACATCAACAACAACCAAAGCCGTGTCATCGTCAACGATTTCTTCCGCTTCAAAGCTGCTTATAAAGACATTCCTGTAATCTTCATCTCCGGCAAAATTGTCATACAAAGGCTTCACCGTGTTGGTCATGTCGTTTGCAATAATATATGCCTTTTTGCCCAAATATTTCGCAACTCGGCACATTCCGCACGAAGCCCCGAAGGAATCGGGATCTCCCATCTTGTGCCCCATTATAACGATTTTGTCTTTGTTAAGCAGTACTTCCCTTAATGCAAGTGTCTTCACTCTTGCTTTTACACGTGTGTTTTTTTCGACACGCTTTGTCTTCCCGCCGTAGAAATATATTCTTTCTCCGTCTTTCACAACCGCCTGGTCGCCTCCGCGGCCGAGTGCAAGCTCAATTCCCTGCCTTGAAAATTCAAAGTTCTTTTCATAGCTGTCGCCCACGCCGATTCCCATGCTTATCGTTATGGGCTGCTCGTTTCCGACATCGATTTTCTTGACTTCGTCCAAAAGAGTGAACTTGTTTCTTTGAAGCGTCGAAAGATATTTCCGTTTGAAAATGATGAAATATCTGTCTTTTTCCACCTTTTTCACAATTCCGTCAATGCTTTGGAAATATTCGCCGACTGCCCTGTCCACAAGTGCCGTCATGAGCGAGCGTTTAACATCCGTGATTTGATGAACGATTTCATCATAATTGTCTATGTAAAGCGTGACGGCAACCATTTGCTGTTCGACGCCGTTTTTGACCATATTCACGATTTCAGTCTCGTCAAAAAGGAAAATCGTATGAATAAACATTTCATTCTTGGGAAGCACCACAAGCTTGCTTTTCATATATTGCCTATCAAGCTTCATTTCTTTGATTTGAACACGGTAATTGCGGTTGTCATAAACAACGGCTATGTTTTTTTCTTCCCTGTCAAACTCCAAATCCTGCGGTCCTATTTCCTTGAAAATGTCACAGATATTCGCATTCCCCGGCCTTTCGTCGGAAATTCTGGCAAATTTGCTGTTATAAAGAAGTATATCTCCTTCCCTTGTGGTTATGGCATAAGGAATGGGGAAATCTTTTATAAATTCGCCCTCAAGCGTCCCGTATTCTCTTGCAAATTGGATCAGGCCGGATGTGAAAATCCGACAATTTACGGCAATAAATATGATTGCCGCAATAAGATAAATTATGAAAACACCGCTTGTATACATTGCGGCTTTTGTATTAACAAAAAAAAGGAAAATGCTGAGGGCAAGCAAAACAACGCCGAAAGCAGCAGGGAACACAAAATAACCCTTTATGATAGAACCTATTTTTATTGTTCTGTCTTTTTCCATGTTATTCTCCCTTGCTTACAGACTTTTTCGCCTGCCTTCGTTTATCAAATACTGATTTGTAATTATATCATTGATTGAAAAATAAAGCTATTTAAAATGCGGTCTAAAACTTTTGCCCTCATTTCAATTTAAACTCCTTTTTTATCATATTTATTAGTTTAGTTTCTTCATCTGTCGGAGGAACACCGGGTGAATTCTTATCATGTTCTAAGTAAGTATGCCTATGAGGCTGAACCCCCTTATGCGGATGAGATAAGTCAACATGCATGTGACCTATATGATATAAAAACAGGGAGCCCCGATAAGGACTCCCCGCAAAGGTTTGAATTATTAATCTACCGAATAGGGCATTAAAGCAATATGTCTTGCACGCTTTACCGCAACAGTGATTGCTCTTTGATGCTTTGCGCATGTGCCTGTGATTCTTCTCGGCAGGATCTTGCCTCTTTCGGAAACATATTTCTTCAAAACTGCCGTATCCTTATAATCAATTTGCTGCGCATTTTCTCCGCAGAAGATACATACCTTTTTTCTTCTTCTGAGGTTGGGCCTTCTCTTCGGAGCATCGCCCTTTTCAGTCTTTGTATATGCCATTTCTTTACCTCCTGGAAACTATAAACACTATAATTTTAGTTGAATGGCAACCCCTCGTCTTCCAATCCGTCAGCGATATTCATGAAC
>CAVHKC010000225.1:0-2730 GCA_963636455.1 Ruthenibacterium lactatiformans | reverse complement strand
ATGATATTGAAATCGGCAAGGACTTTGAGGGAATAACAATTATTAAGACAAAAGATACAAGATATGCTTTGGCAAAGGCAAGTGCGGCATTTTTTGACTATCCCGCAAAAAAGCTTCTCATGATTGGAATTACGGGAACAAAAGGAAAGACATCGCTTACATATATTACACAGTCGATTCTTGACCATTCAGGCATTAAGTGCGGAACGATAGGAACGGTAGGCGTAAATATCGATGGAAAGCTTTTTGAAACAAAGACGACTACGCCCGAATCCTACGAAATCGAATATTACCTTTCCAAAATGGTTGAGGCAGACTGCAAAGCCTGCGTTATGGAAGTTTCGTCACAGGCACTTATGCTTAACAGAGTTGCAGGCATAATTTTTGATTACGGAATTTTTACAAATCTTACGATTGACCATATCGGAGAAGCCGAGCACAAGGATTTTGCCGATTATGTTTATTGCAAAAGCCTTCTTTTCAGGCGGTGCAGGCATGGCATTTTCAATAAGGATGACGAACAGTTTGAAGCGATGACGAAGAACTGCACATGCGACATACACACATTTTCTGCCGAAGGCGAGGCAGAACTTATGGGCTGCAATTTCGAATACATAAGGGAAGGCGAGTTCATAGGAATTAAATTTGACACCAAAGGGCTTGTAAACGAAAGCTTCAAAGTCAGCGCACCCGGAAGATTTTCAATGTATAACGCACTTCCTGCAATAATGCTTGCAGCATTGAACAATATCCCCACAGACACAGTCAAAGAAGCATTGATGAATGTTCATGTCAAGGGGCGTATGGAGCCTGTGAAAATATCAAATAAATTTCATCTTCTGATTGATTATGCTCACAATGCCATAAGCACGGAAAGCATTTTAAGGGCAATGCGCGAATATAAGCCCAAAAGAATAGTAAGCCTTTTCGGCTGCGGCGGAAACCGTTCGAAAACAAGAAGATATGAAATGGGCGAAGCCTCAGGAAAATATGCAGACCTTTCAATCATAACAGAAGACAATTCCAGGCTTGAGGATGTGAATGACATAATAAGCGATATCCTCATAGGCATGAATAAAACAGACGGAGAATATGTTATCATCCCGAACAGAAAAGAAGCGATAAAATATGCAATCGAAAATGCACAAGAAGGCGACATAATTCTTCTTCTTGGCAAAGGACATGAAAATTACATGGACAAAAACGGCAAAATAACGCCGTTTGACGAAAGAGATGTCATAAAGGAAATCATCGAAGAAACAGGCTTTATTGATGAGTAAATATGCAAAAGTAATAGTAGATATATCGCATGAAAATGTTGACCGTGCTTTTGATTACAAAATCCCCGAAGAGCTTGAGGAGCAAATAAGGCAAGGCTCTCAGGTTGTGATTCCTTTCGGAAAATCAAACAGGCAGATAAACGGCTTTGTCGTGGAAATAAGCGGCAAATCCGAATATGATTCTGCAAAGATAAAAAGCATAATCTCCGTGCTTGAAGGTTCGGTTACACTTGAAAGCTCGCTTATAAAGCTTGCATATTTCATAAAATCAAACTACGGCTCGACAATGAACAAGGCACTCAAGACCGTTCTTCCCGCAAAAAAGACGGCAAGACCCGAAATAAAGAAATATATTTGCCTTGCATGTTCTGATGAGGATTTAAAAAAAGAAAAAGAAAAATGCGCAAAAAGCAAGCGAAGCGGTGCAAGGCTCAGACTGCTTTCGGAGCTTGAAAACGAAAAGACTCTGCCTTATTCGATTGTAAAAGACAAGCTTAATATTTCACAATCGACGCTTAATTCGCTTGAAAAAGCAGGATACATAAAAATCGATGTCGAAGAGAATTTAAGAAATGCGCTTAATACGCAAATCAAACAGGAATATAAAATAAAGCTTACAAACGCACAGCAGGAAGTTTCTGACAGTATCTTCAAAAGGTATCAGTCGAATGATAAAAGGCCGTCGCTTATCAGGGGCGTTACAGGCTCGGGAAAGACCGAGGTTTATATCGATATCATCGATAAATTCGTGAAAGAGGGAAAGCAGGCAATAGTGCTTATTCCGGAAATTGCGCTGACCTACCAGACAGTGCTTCGCTTTTACAAAAAGTTCGGGGAGCGGATTTCGGTTATAAATTCAAAACTTACCTATGCGCAAAAACATGACCAGCTCGAAAAAGCAAGAAAAGGCGAGGTGGACATTATAATAGGTCCGAGGTCTGCGCTTTTTGCGCCGTTTGAAAGGCTTGGAATCATTGTTATCGACGAGGAACACGAACCGACATATACGAATGAAAATGTTCCGAGGTATCACGCCTGCGAGGTTGCAAAAGAGCGTGCAAGGCTTTGCGGAGGAATTGTTGTTTTGGGCTCTGCAACGCCGTCGGTTGAATCTTACAGCAGGGCATTAAACGGAGATTACGAGCTTTACGAGCTTGAAGCAAGAGCGGCGGGAAGCCGTCTTCCGAAAGTTGAAGTCGTTGATTTGCGAACGGAACTTGAAGAGGGAAACCGCTCGGTGATTTCAAGAAGGCTTGATGAGCTGATAAAGGATCGTCTTTCAAAAAAAGAGCAGATTATGCTTTTTATAAACCGCAGGGGATATTCGAGCTTTGTTTCATGCAGAAGCTGCGGAACGGCGCTCAAATGCCCGCACTGCGATGTTTCACTTAAATATCACAAAAACGGAATGCTCATGTGCCATTACTGCGGATATGAAGTCCCTATGGTT
>CAVHKC010000224.1:0-2739 GCA_963636455.1 Ruthenibacterium lactatiformans | reverse complement strand
CCCCATGCCATATATAAGCCCCTGTCTGTCAAAAGCTTTTTTCTTTAAAATCTTTTTAAGGTAAGCCTCGACCTCATCCTCGTCTTTCCAATCCTTCACATGGGCTTTTATGTCTTCCATCATTTCGTTGACCTTGATATTCGCACCGCCGTGCTTTGGCCCTTTAAGCGAAGCCATTGCCGCAGAAATTGCAGAATATGTGTCCGTTCCTGTGGAGGTTACAACCCTTGTCGTGAATGCCGAATTGTTTCCGCCGCCGTGGTCTGCATGAAGCACAAGGCAAAGGTCAAGCGTATTTGCCTCTAACTTTGTATATTGGCTGTCATCTCTTAAAAGATAAAGAAAATGTTCAGCCGCCGAAAGCTTGGGATTTGGCTTATGTATTATCAGGCTCTTGTCTTCCTTGAAATGCATATATGAATGATAGCTGTATACCGCAAGCATGGGCATAATAGATATCAGCTGCATGCTCTGCCTCAAAACAACGTTCACTGCCGTGCTGTCGCATTGGCTGTCATACGAATACATCGTAAGAAGTGCCCTTGACATCATATTCATAACATCTTTGCTTGGCGCCTTCATAATTACATCACGCACAAAATTTGTCGGCAGTGCTCTGAAATATGCAAGCAAATCCTTGAATTTCGTAAGCTCTGCCTTTGTCGGAAGCTTGCCAAAAATAAGCAAAAACGAGGTTTCTTCAAATCCGAATCGTTTTTCTTTTATGAAGCCCTTCACAAGGTCGTTTATGTTATATCCTCTGTAAAAAAGCTGCCCGGGTATATACACGACTTCGTTATCGTCAATCATATACGACCTTACTTCCGCAACTTCCGTAAGTCCTGTAAGAACGCCCTTTCCGTTGGCATCACGCAGGCCCCTTTTTACATCATATTTTGAATAAAGGCTCGGATCTATCTTATCATGCTCAAGGCATATTTTCGAAAGCTCGTCAATTTCTTTTTTCTTCTGCTTATATGAGCTTGGAGATTTATCTTCTAATTTCACGTCTTATCTCCCTTCCGGGCCTCTTTATTCTTCCTCTTGCCGAAGCTATAAGATAAAACAGCGGAACAACGATTCCGATTATTGCCAATGCAATCAGAAATCCAGCATAAATTCCGGTAAAGCCCGATATAACAATTTGTATAAAACACAGGATAATAATAATTCTTCCCAGTGTAACACATTTTGCGGGATTTATCGACCCCGGCTTTTTTGCAAGACTTGCAAAACCTGTGACGATTTCTGCGATTCCGTATACTATTGTGATAATCATCGCAAGCCAGATTAGGGTTTTTGAAGCATCTCCGTCTTCTAATTTTGCTGTTGCCGCCAGTATTCCCACAACAATGGCACCAAAACCCGCAGCAAGCATCAATATGCTTGCCGCCACAAAACCTGTGCTCTTTTTTACATTGCTTTTTTTCATATATCGGCTTTCTTTTTACTTTTTTCCTGTATTTTCTCTTTGCCTTTTATCCGTCTTCTATCTCCCTTCACTTGACCGAAGTTTCCCATGTTCTTTTTAAATCAAATGAAAAAATGGTGATTTTGAAGGTGCGGCATTTTTATCCGTTTATAATATCTTCTTGTATTTTGCAGCTTTCGGCAAAAATGAATTCAAAAAGGTCTTCGATATGCTGTGAATTTTCAACCTCTACCATCGATGAAAGAATGTTGAGCTTTTCAGCCTCAACTGCGTCGTTTTTCACATCCATTCTCTTTTTCTTTTTGTATATTCCCACATTTCTGACTGCCTCAAGCCTTTGCTCGTAAAGTTCGGCAATCTGAGCGTCAATGTCTGCTATTTCATCTCTTAATTCGTCAATATCCATGTTGGTTCTCCTTTTTGTGATTTTGTTTTATTTCTATTTTTTTAAAGCAGCAATTCTCATATTGTATGTTTGAATGCCGTTTTCAAATCTGGCTTCCGCAGAGGTTTTAAATATTCAGCCTCTACATAAGCTTTTCAAGCTGGTCAAAGAAACCGGGATATGACTTGCTTACGGCTTCTGCTCCTATGATTTTTATAGGCTTTTTTGCGATACATGCGGCAACCGCTGCCATCATCGCAATTCTGTGATCTGCAAAGCACTCCGTTTCGATAACATCTCCTTCTTCATCTTCTTTCAATTTATCAATAATGCTCTGCACTGTTTTGACTCTGTTGGATTCCTTGAATTTCAGTCGTTCTGTGTTTTTTATATGGGTTTCGCCCTCGGATGCAAAGTCAAGCAGTGCAATTTCTGGAATTAGATCCGGGATATCTGCAAGGTCCACATCAATGGCTTTCATCGGTGCTTTTGAAACAGTCACACTGTCGCCTTCTGTTTCGACCTTTGCGCCGAAGCCTTTCAGAATATTCATGATTTCCATGTCGCCCTGAAGAGAATTGATGTTGAGTCCCGTGCATGTGACAGGGCCGCTTAAAGCACCTGCCGTCAGCCAGAAAGCGGCATTCGACCAATCGCCTTCTATTGTCTTTTCGCCTTCAAGGTAGTACTTTTGATTTCCCGGAATGCGGTAGAACGCCTGTACATCTTCCATTCCATCTGTCGGTTCTTCTATGATTTCTATATTTGCCTCCCGAAGCACGGCAATTGTCATGTCAACATAGCTTTTTGACTGCATATCGCCCTTAACCGCAAGCGTGCTGTCGTTGTGAAGCAAAGGCAGTGCAAACAAAAGCCCCGACACAAATTGAGATGAGATATTTCCCTGAATTTCATATTCTCC
>CAVHKC010000223.1:0-2798 GCA_963636455.1 Ruthenibacterium lactatiformans | reverse complement strand
AAAGAGTCTCGGCGAGGAGAAGGTCTTTCTGCTGAATGAGAATATGACGCAGTTTTTGGATACCTTCACCAAGCTGAAAAACGTAGACTTCCGTGAGACAGAAGACCTAAGCGAGCTTAGTAAACTTCATATCGATAAGAAGGATTTTGAAGAACTTAAGGAACTTTGTAATTTTGCAATTCCGCTTGCCGGCGGTGGTGTGGCCGGAACAGCCGGCGGAGCATTGATTGCCTTTGGCGCATATGGCGCGGCGCAGGCACTTGCCTGTGCGTCAACAGGAACTGCGATTGCATCTCTTAGCGGTGCAGCAGCCACAAATGCCACACTGGCTTTCTTTGGCGGCGGCTCTCTTGCAGCCGGCGGTTTGGGCATGGCCGGAGGTGCGGTAGTGTTAGGAGGTCTTGTTGCCGGGCCGGCACTGCTCGTCATGGGTTTAGTAGCGGGAAAGGCGGCAGATAAGAATCTTGATAAGGCAAAAATCAATGAGCAGGAAGCAAAACAGCTTGCCCAGCAGCTTGATACGGCATCAAAGCAGTGTGAAGCAATTCGAAGAAGAACATATATGTTTTATAATCTGCTCGCAAGACTGGATTCTTACTTTCTGCCCTGCATCTACCAAATGGAGGATATCGTTAAGGAAGAAGGCTATGACTACAGCTGTTATAAAACTGAATCCAAGAAGGCAATCGCATCTTGTGCAAGCATTGCCGTGTCAATCAAATCGGTGCTTGAAACGCAGCTTTTGACCGATGACGGACTCTTAACCGATGAATCGGCCGGTATTGTGGTTAATACGGAGGAATTTTTAAAAAGCATATAAATTCTTTGCTGCTTCGAAGCATAAAAATAGATTGGAATAAAATCGAACCTGACAGCTATATTAGGGTTCATCTTGCTTTTGCCGCTCATATATGATATCAAATAAGAAAGCTTAATGCGCACCGCACTTCTTACAAAAACCAAGGTGCGCAAAAAGGCTGTGGAGTAAGGTTTTTAAATTGAACTAATGTATTTTCGGGAGGAAGCAAGATGAAAAAGTGGGTGTACCTCTTCACAGAGGGAAATGCCGGTATGAGGGAACTTTTGGGCGGAAAGGGCGCCAATTTGGCGGAGATGACAAACATCGGACTGCCGGTGCCGCAGGGGTTTACCATCACAACGGAAGCCTGCACGCAATATTACAGCGACGGGCGTGAAATCAACGAAGAAATCAGAGAACAAATCAACGAGTACATAACAAAGATGGAGGAGATCACAGGGAAGAAATTCGGTGATGAAAAAAATCCTCTTTTGGTTTCGGTCCGTTCCGGCGCAAGGGCTTCAATGCCCGGAATGATGGACACAATCTTGAATTTGGGGCTCAACGAAAAAGTTGTTGAAACATTAGCTGTGCAGTCAAACAACCCGAGATGGGCGTGGGACTGCTACAGAAGGTTTATTCAGATGTATTCCGATGTTGTCATGGAAGTCGGAAAAAAATATTTCGAAGAGCTCATCGACCGCATGAAAGAAGAAAAGCATGTTTCGCAGGATGTCGAACTGTCGGCCGAGAATCTTAAGGAGCTTGCCTTTAAATTCAAGAAAGAATATAAAGAAAAAACAAAAAAGGATTTCCCGGACGATCCCAAGGAACAGCTTATGGGCGCAGTCAAAGCGGTTTTCAGGTCGTGGGACAATGACAGAGCAAACACATACAGGCGTGATAATGATATCCCGTATTCGTGGGGAACAGCGGTCAATGTTCAGTCCATGGCTTTCGGAAATATGGGAGATGACTGCGGAACAGGAGTTGCTTTCACAAGGGATCCCGCAACAGGCGAAAAAGGTCTTTTCGGAGAGTTCCTTACGAATGCGCAGGGCGAAGATGTTGTGGCAGGCATAAGAACGCCAATGCATATTTCGGAGATGGAAGACAAATTCCCCGAAGCTTTCAGGCAGTTCAAAGAAGTCTGTGATATTCTCGAAAAGCACTACAAAGATATGCAGGACATGGAATTCACCGTCGAACACGGAAAGCTTTACATGCTGCAGACAAGAAACGGAAAAAGGACGGCTCAGGCGGCATTGAAAATCGCATGCGATTTGGTTGATGACGGCATGAGGACCGAAGAAGAAGCCGTTTCCATGATAGATCCGAGAAACTTGGACACGCTGCTTCATCCGCACTTCGATCCTAAGGCGGTAAAGGAAGCCGAGCCAATCGGAAAGGGGCTGGGTGCCTCTCCCGGTGCTGCCTGCGGAAGGATTGTCTTTTCGGCAGAGGATGCCGAAAGCTGGCGTGCAAAAGGCGAAAAAGTGATACTTGTAAGGCTTGAAACTTCGCCCGAAGACATAACAGGAATGAAGGCGAGCCAAGGTGTGCTCACGGTTCGTGGAGGAATGACTTCACACGCTGCCGTTGTTGCAAGAGGAATGGGAAAATGCTGCGTTTCGGGCTGCGGCGACATTGCAATGGATGAAGAAAACAAGAAGTTCGCATTGGGCGGCAAGTTCTACCATGAAGGCGATTGGATTTCGATTGACGGCTCAACAGGGAAAATTTACGAAGGAAAGATTCCGACTGTCGAAGCCGAAATTGCAGGTGAATTCGGCCGTGTAATGCAGTGGGCCGACAAATTCAGAACAATGAAAATCAGAACAAATGCAGATACTCCGCACGATGCGGCAAAGGCAAGGCAGCTGGGTGCGGAAGGAATCGGCCTTTGCAGGACAGAGCATATGTTTTTTGACGAAAACAGGATTCTTGTTTTCAGGGAAATGATATGCTCCGACACATTGGAAGAAAGAGAAGCTGCACT
>CAVHKC010000222.1:0-2803 GCA_963636455.1 Ruthenibacterium lactatiformans | reverse complement strand
GAAAAACAAGCGAATATGATTCACACCATAATAAAAGTATATGGCATAGTTCAGGGTGTGGGGTTCCGCCCGTTTATCCACAAACAGGCAGGCAGATTCGGACTTAACGGAATTGTAAGAAACACTTCGAACGGAGCGGAGATTGAAACAGAAGGCAAAAAAGACTGCGTGCGGCAGTTTATTGAAGAGCTTCGGGCAAATGCACCGAAGCTTGCTTTAATTGAAAAAGTCGAATATGAATTTTTTGAAGAACTGAAAGGATATTCGGAATTCAAAATTGAAAAAAGCAAGGAATTTGACAAAGCGAACACGCTGATTTCACCTGATATTTGTATTTGCGAGGATTGCCTTGCGGAACTTTTTGATACAAAAAACCGCAGATATAAGTATCCTTTTATCAATTGCACAAATTGCGGACCGAGATTTACAATAATAAAGGCTGTTCCTTATGACAGGTGCAGCACAACCATGGCACAGTTTGAAATGTGCCCTGCCTGCGAACACGAATATAATGACATCAAAGACAGGCGTTATCATGCACAGCCCGATTGCTGCCCTGACTGCGGGCCGGAGGTCTTTTTTTTAAGCGAAGATATGAAGAAAGACGGATTTTTGCAAGGTGCGAATTCGGGTGGGATTGAGGAAACTCGCGCCGCAAATTCAAATGAAAAAAATATCCAGGCAATAAAACAGGCAAAAGAGTACTTGGAAAAAGGGAAAATCATTGCAGTAAAGGGGCTTGGCGGAATTCATCTTGCATGCCGATATGACAAAGAAGAACTTGTAAATCTTTTAAGAAAAAGAAAACAGCGTGATGAAAAACCGTTTGCACTAATGGCAAAGAATGTTGAAACGGCAATGAAGATCTGCAAAACAAACGAGGCGGAAAAGCAGACATTGATTTCTTATCAAAGGCCGATAGTTCTTCTTGAAAAGAAGAAAAAGGAGGAGCTTATTTACATAAGCGAAAACAATTATATAGGCATAATGCTTCCGTATACGCCGCTTCACTATCTGCTTTTTGAAAATGCACCTTACGACATGCTTGTAATGACCAGCGCAAATATTTCGGACAAGCCCATAATAACAAAAAACGGAGAAGCATTGAAAGAACTTGCGGAAATTGCAGACGGTTTCCTTTTGAACAACCGTGATATAGAAACCCCTTGCGATGATTCTCTGATTTGGATTGTAAAAGGAAAAGAATATCCGGTGCGCAGGTCGCGCGGATATGTGCCTTATCCGATAAGCGTAAATTATGCTCAGGGAGCAGAAAACGGAATATATGAAAAAAACAGCGTGAATATTCTTGCATGCGGTGCGGAACAGAAGGCTTCATTTGCTTTTCTGAAAGGAAATTATGTTTTCCAAAGCCAGCATATAGGCGACTTGAAAAATGCGGAAACTTTTGAAAACTATTGCATTCAGATAAAGTATTTTGAAGAACTTTTCAGCATAAAGCCATGTGCTGTCGCATGTGATTTGCATCCGGACTACTTATCTTCAGAATATGCCGAGGATTACGCAAGAAGCCACGAATGTGACATTAAAGATAAAGCAAAAAACGAGGCCAAAAGCACGGCAGAAAATATACCTTTGATCAAAGTTCAGCACCATCATGCTCACATGGCTTCGTGCATGGCGGATAACGGACTGAACGAAAAATGCATCGGGATCATTTGGGACGGTGTGGGGCTTGGAACAGACGGAACAATCTGGGGAGGAGAATTCCTTGTCGGAGATTATGCCTCATTTGAAAGAGCAGCCTCGATAAGGCCGTTTAAGCTTCCGGGCGGCGATAAAGCCGCAAAGGAACTTTCAAGAAGCGCGATTTCGATTATTGCAGATGCATTTGAAGGCGGTGAAGATGACTCAAAATATGCTGCCGGAGCTGTTTTTTTAAACCGTGAATGTGCTCATAAAGAGAATGATGAAGACAGGGAAAAAGAGTTACAGGATAGTTGTTCTTATTGTGACAGCAAAAGGTTGAATGAAAGTTTCGAATTTAAGGACGGAAAGACAAATTTTGAAAACAGTCAGATGAATAGAGCTGATAAAATAACAAAAGAAGATATATGCAAGTTATTGAGCATAGAAAAAGAAAAACTCGAACAGATAAACTGTATGCTTGAAAATGACATAAACTGCCCCGTGTGCACGAGCATGGGAAGGCTGTTTGATGCGGCAGCATTTATTTTGGGGATAAAAAGTGCAGCTTCATACGAGGGGCAGAGCGCAATACTCCTGGAAGCCGAAGCGGCAAGATATGATGAAGTTTTGACGGAAAGTTTTCCATATAAAATCGAAAAGACAAAAGAAGGAAGATACATTTTTGATTACAGACAGGTGATAAGAAATTTGGTTTTTGAAAAAGCAGGTGCCAAAGCAGATATAAAGCAAATCAGAAGATTGGCGGTGATGTTTTTGAACACGCTTGTCGATATGGCGGCAGATATTGCAGGTTTAATAAGGAAAGATACAAATATCGAAGCCGTGGTGCTTTCGGGAGGAACATTTCAAAACCAATATTTGCTTAAGTACTTAAGCGAAAGGCTCGAAAAAGAAGGTTTCAGAGTATTCATACATAACAAAGTTTCTGCAAACGATGAAGGAATAGCATTCGGCCAGCTTGCTGTAGCACAAGCTATTGTGAAAGAAAATTTAATGGCAGAAAAGCCCGAACAGACGGTGAAAGGAGAATAAAAATGTGCCTTGCAGTACCGCTTGAAATCAAAGAAATAAACGGAAACGAGGCTTTGGCTGAGCGTGACGGAATAGGAAGAACGATAAGAATAGATTTCAT
>CAVHKC010000221.1:0-2818 GCA_963636455.1 Ruthenibacterium lactatiformans | reverse complement strand
AACCAAAACAGAGGTGCGGAAAATCTGAAACAGCCGATATGCAAGGCAGCTGCGGTCAATATGCAGCTTCTTTGTTACTTTCTGTATGGCAGGTTCAAATATATTCCCGAGCAATATCAGGGCAAAATGATACATTCCGAAGAAAATGTAGCTCCATGCGGCACCATGCCAAAGGCCGTTGCAAATCCACACACAAAACAAAGCAATAGTTCCGGAAAGAAGCGGGCCGAAATGATTGCCCAGCCGCTTTCTGGCTGACAGTGTCAGCTTTTTAAGCGATTTTGACATCGACATCGGATAGAAAATATAATCCCTGAACCATGTTCCCAAAGTAATATGCCAGCGTGTCCAAAAGTCGGAAATTGACCTTGAGAAGAACGGCTGTCTGAAGTTTTCGGGCATTCTGATTCCAAAGATCTCACCGCTTCCGATCACGACATCCATCGTACCCGAAAATTCCATATACAGCTGGCATGTATAACAAATCGCCGCAACAGCGATTATTCCGCCGTCATATTTATCATAATTCTCAAATACAGTTTTTATCAAAAGATTCAGGCGGTCAGCCACCACAACTTTTTTCATCAGACCAAACAGTATGCGCTGTATGCCGAAGGTCAAATTTTGGTATGTAATGCGTTCGCCCTGCCAAAGCTGACCGGCGGTGTCTGAATACCGACAGATTGGCCCTTCCATGATTTGCGGGAAAAAGCTCATGTATAAAGCAAGCCTCGGCAAATTTTCATCTGCCTGCAGTTTTCCATAATATACATCAAAAAGATAGGACAGTGCCTGCATGGTATAAAAGGAAATTCCGAGAGGCAAAACAAACTCAGGGACGGTAAGCTGAAACCCAACCCCGCACTTTTCCAGTAAAAGATTCAAATTTGTGCCGAAAAACGGCGTGTATTTCAAAACTGCCAATATCCCGACATGGATAACGACAGCCAGAAAAATCACCTTTGACTGCCTTTTCTGAAACTTTGCCTTGACCGTGCGTTTTTCTTCCTTTTCTTTGCCTTGGCATTGGACTTTGCATTCTTCTTTAAGCCTTGCAAGCCAGAGTCCGAAATGGTGCACGGACAGAGTCGAAAACAAAAGAAAGCCAAGCAGCTTGCCGCTGAAGCACCAAAAAAACACATAGTTTGCAGCAAGCAGCGCTATCCATCTGTGTTTCTTTGGCGTTACGCTGTAAACAATCATAACAGCCGGAAGGAAAATGAGCAGATATGCAAGAGAGCAGTATGAGGTCATTCACCATCCTCCTGGAGGCGAAGAATCATCTTCAGCATAGCCTCCGCCGAATTGAAGTTTTCGGGAACGACTTCCACGGCGGGAATCGTAATATCGAACTCATCCTCCAGCTCGGCGACAAGCGATATGATTGCCAGCGAATCAAGACGGTGGGCATCGATCAGATCCCGGCAGTTTTCATAATCAATATAAGGGTTTATATCATTTAAAATTTCAAGCAGTTTTTCCATTTTTATTCTCCTTTCACAGCATTGGTTTATTTATATTGCTTGTCTTTATGGGTTTGCGAAGCAGCTTGCAGTCTCCGTTTTTATCACGCAGGACAATGCCCGGAAGCTCATGACTCAAAAAAAGAGCCATTCCTTCCGTCGGACAATAAGCTCCGGCATTTTCAAATGCCAAAACATCGCCGACTTTCAAGTCTTTGGCAGCAAGCTGCTTTATGAGAATATCATTTGCCGTACAGAGCGAACCGCAGATATTCCACTTTTTTTCAGTCCCGCACCTTGGTTGGGGAAGAAGCCTGTGCTTAGGCGTTTTCATCGCCATAACCTGCCCGTAATATGCAAGCTGGTGGATTCCGCCGTCAACGATTGCATAGTTTTCGTTCTGATTGCACTTTGTATCAACCACAGAAGTAAAATAGGTTCCGCATGATGCGGCAATGCCTCTTCCCATTTCCAATGTAAGCAATGGCTTGTTCTTCATGCTTTCAAGCATTTCACAAAATGCTGTCAGATAGGTTTCCTCGTCAAGCTTTTCTTCCTCAAAATATGCTGCCGGAAATCCCGGGCCAAATTCCAGCTCCTGCGGACAAAAGTCGCTTTGCTCTTTTAATTTTGTCAAATAAGAATCCAGAAAGGAAATTTCCCGTTCGAGCTTTTTGAGTGAAAACTTTTGCGTTCCGGAGAAAAACTGGATGCCTCTTATGTTCAAAAACTGCGGTTTGTCAAACAAAATGCTTTGGATCATCGCTTGATTTATTCCAAATTGGTTTCCGCTTGTAAGCCTGAGCAATATTTCAATGTGTCGGCTGTGTTTTGCAGAAAGCTCTTTCAGCAGTTCATATTGCTGAACAGACTCCACCGTGAATATTCCCGTTTTCGGATGTTTGGCGATAAGAAATTCCAAATACTCTCTTGGCTTGTATACACCTGATACCACAAGCTTTTCTTCCGGTATGCCGCAGTCCAGGCAAATTTGAGTTTCGCCCGGCGAACAAACTTCAAGCCTGTCAGCCAAAGTTTCCAGTTCCTTCACAATGAAAGAATTTGCCTTCACGGAATAACATAAGCTTGTATTATTCGGCAAATGCCTGCGAAGATACTCCATCCTTTTGTTTAATGTTTCGCTGTCAAACAAATAAAAAGGCGTTTTATATTTTTCAAGCAGTTCTTCATAATTAATCATGCTGTTTCACCACCTTATTCAATATTTCTCTTCGGTCTGTTTTTCCGTTCTTCGTAAGCGGCATAGATTCAAGCTTGAGGATTTTGTGCGGAATCATGAAGACAGGCAATTCATCGGCAAGCATATGATGCAGATCAGGCGCTGATAAATCGCC
>CAVHKC010000220.1:0-2822 GCA_963636455.1 Ruthenibacterium lactatiformans | reverse complement strand
GTATAAACTGTGGCAAAAGTTGATTGTATGAAATATAGCAAAAGCCGGCTGCAGGGAAACACAACAAAATGTCTGCTATAGGAGAACACGGCGGAAGATTGACTGTATAAAAACAGCGTAAAGACCGACTGTATGAATATATGACAAAAAAACGACTATATGAATATATGGCAAAAATATGGCTGTAAGAATATACAGAAAAAAGGTTGCATGAAAATAAGGCATAAAAAACGACTGTATGGAGGAAACACAGCAGACAAGCTGGGGGTTACAAAGGCTGACAAAACAAACCACATCGGTGGTGAGGAGAATAAAAGAATGCACAAAATCACAAAATCAACAAGAAGAAGCATAACGATAATTTTGGTTCTTGCAATGATACTTTCAGCGACGGCAGGAATGATTTATGCAAAGTATGTTACGGAAAAGAATGTTGCAAGCGGCATTTCACTTACTGTGGAGCTGGGATATACCATTGACAGAACAAAGATGCAGACTGCGCTTGGAACATTATCGGACAAAGGAGTTACAGCCCTTAAGTTTGCCACAGGCAGCGAAGTGAAAGATATGACGGCTGCTTACGAAAACATTCAGGCAGATGACTCGGGTGTAATCAATCTTTATGTAAGCGGAGAAACTGCCTACATTGCTCCGGCAAATACATCTGACAGCACAAGCGTGATTTACGCACCTGAGGACAGTTCCCAGCTTTTGGCTTATGATGGTTACCTGGAGAGTCAATACGGCGTTGCAGGAACGGGGCTGAGCCTGAAAAGCATTGATTTAAGCAACCTTGACACATCGAAGGCAACCTACTTATGGGCAATGTTTTACAAAAACGAATCTTTGGAAAACATTACTTTCGGAAATGGATTCACCACATCGCAAATAAAGAGCTTTTCTAATATGTTTAGTGGATGCAAGGCTTTGACCTCCATAGATTTAAGTAAATTTGACGGTTCATCGTCTCCAGTCACGCAAGCCATGTTTAAAGACTGCGAATCGCTTACAACGCTTGACCTGAGTACTTATAACACTAAAGACTCAAAATTCGTGTTTAATTATGCGGATGACATGTTTTCAAACTGTAAACATCTGACAACTGTTACGCTTGGTGCAAATTTTGAGTTCAAAGAAAATGAATATCCTGCCGGTACATTAAGAACACAGGCATACCTTCCGACACCGAACAGCAGTTATATCACCGGTGCGGACGGCAAGTGGTATGTCCAAAATGATACTTCTGTCAGCGGCATGGCGCCGGCGGATTTGGCAACATACCATAACGAACAGAATAAAACCATTACCTATGTGGCTGTTCCGACAACAAATTATTCGATAAGCAAGAGCAATATGCAAGGTGCACTTTATAATCTTGGTACAAGGCCGACCGAGCTTAAATTTGTGAAGGGAAGCGATGTAGCAGGTCTTACAGCAACCGTAACGGGTCTTGAGGATTCAAACAGCACAGGCAAAATAAACCTTTATATGGACGGCACGACCGCATATATCGCTCCTGCCGACACGACAAATTCGACAGATATAATAAAAGCGCCGGCAGACTGCTTATCGTTTTTGAAAGCGGCTAATACGAATTTAGGCTCATCCCTTACAAGCCTTGACCTTTCCAATCTGGATACATCCGATGTTACAAGCATGGGCAATATGTTTAATGGTTTGAAGAGTCTGACATCGATTAAACTTGGCAACTTTGATACAAGTAAAGTGACAAACATGGGGAATATGTTTGATAGCTGCAGTGCACTTACAACGCTTGATGTCAGTGGTTTTGATACAAGTAGTGTAGAAAGCATGTATTATATGTTTAATGCTTGTAGTGCACTTACATCACTTGATGTAAGCAATTTTGATACAAGCAATGTTACAGATATGAGTAGGATGTTTTATCAATGTAGTGCACTTACAACGCTTGATGTAAGCGGGTTTAAAACAAGCAAAGTAGGTGATATGTCTTATATGTTTAGAGATTGCGTGTCCTTGGAGACGCTGGATGTTGGAAATTTTGACACAAGCAGCGCCACAAACATGTCTGGGATGTTTTATAATTGTCAAAAGGTGAAAATACTTGATGTTAAAAACTTTGACACAGGTAAAGTTACAAATATGTCGATAATGTTTGGAGCCTGCAAAACCATTACATCGCTTGAATTTGGCAGCAAATTTACTACAGGCAAGGTTACAACCATGAATGGTATGTTTAACGGCTGCAATGGGTTGTTGTATTTGAATTTGGAAAATTTTGATACAAGCAGTGTTACAGGTTATGGATTGAATTACATGTTCAAAGAATGCAATGCCCTTACATCGCTTAAGCTTGGCAGCAAATTTACTACAGACAATGTTAAAACCATGAGTGGTATGTTCCTTAATTGCTATGCACTCACATCCCTTGACTTAAGCAGCTTCAATACAGCAAATGTCACCAAAATGACTGAAATGTTCGCAAACTGCACAGGACTTTCTGAAGTAACGCTTGGTGCAAACTTCAAATTTGTCGGCACGGACGGCTATCTGCCCGCACCTGACAGCACTCTCATAGAAGGTGCAGACGGCAATTGGTATATCAAAGACGGTGACGGAACGGCAATGACACCTGAGGAAGTTGCGACCTATCAGGCAAGTGTTTCTGCCGCAGCAAGCTATGTTGCCATTAATCCGAAGCCAAGTGCAGAAAATGACGCAAACAGTACAGATGTTTCAAATGAAACCACGGACGGCACAGCCGCCGACAGCACAACAGAAGAACAGGTGCAGGGCGTGCAGGCGCAGTCGGATGACGGTTTTGAACCACAGGATACGGA
>CAVHKC010000219.1:1236-2844 GCA_963636455.1 Ruthenibacterium lactatiformans | reverse complement strand
TTGCTTTTGTATAATCCATGTGTTTATCTGCACGACTTTTTTTATTTTTATTTCGCACAAAATTTATTTCTATTTTGTGATTTTAATTTTTTTCACGACTTACAGGCCGCTTTGTGTTTTTTCAAAAGTCCTTACTGCCAATTTACATATTCTTCAAAATATTATGTTCATTCAGCATTCCACTCTTGTGGCAAGCGGCCTTTCGCCGAAATAGCTTCCTATCACCTTGTTTCTTGCAACTCTTGAATAAAGCCCCGCAAGCTTTCCGTCATACATATAAAGGCCTGTCATGTTAATCCACTTTCTTACTTCAAGCCTGTCTTCATCCTCGATCGAAATGTTTTCTGTTTTATATGGCGGGCAGTATTCCTGAAAAATAAAGCCTTTATCTTTCAGTTCGTCTACTTTTGCCGCCCATCTTTCGTCCGAAAAATCGCTTCCCACTGCAACTTCTCTTGCACCGTAAAGGTCAAGCGGCTTAAGAATCCAGCGGTCTTTTGTTTTCTTGATATCACTGACTGAAAGTTTTGTCTGCGTGTCGTTTGAATCAAGATAGCCCGTGAAAGGAAAATGTGCCTCAACAAATTCCTGTTCTTCTTTTGTAAGCAGATTCAAGGTTTCCTGGCATCTTATTATATGAAAAAGCGCCTTGTTATGAGCAACCTGCGTGCAGAAATTCCCGATGCAGCAGACGCTGTTTTCTTTTACTGCATTCAAAAACGGCCCGACACTTTCCATGTTTGAAAGAATATCAGTTGTCACCGCCCTTCTGTATACCGCATCAATTGCCTTTCCTTCAGGCGTTATAAGCCTTCCGCCTTCATATTTCAAATCTCTTATTTCGCAAATCTCACATTCGCAGCCGTTTTCTTCAAATGTCTTTTTAAAATGCAAAAATTCATAAGGCGTGGCATCCTCTTTAAAATCAACGATTGCCACAAAAGGCTTTATTTGTGCAGTGCCTTTTTTCCCTGCCCAGTCACTGTAGATATTAAGAAAAGTCTTGACCCATGAGTCATAAAGCTCGAAAGACTTTGTTTTGTGCGTCTTGGAATATTCTTTGAATGCCATGTTGTATTCCAAAACATTGTTCATCTCAAAATCTTCATTCATCGCACTCGTGCCGTCTGTGTTTATCTCGCAGAATTTGAACGAAAAATCACCCTCATTAAAGAATATGTCCAGCCTGCAAATCGGTATCACGCTTTCGTATCCTCTGTCTGCAAGAATAAGCTCTTCGGCTTCGGATGAATATGGGAAAAGCTTTCTGTATTCGGGATTTTCAAGATATTCTTTCGTTATTTTTTCAAGGATTCTGTAGGTTGTTTCTCCGATTTCTTTAAGTCTTTCATACGCCTCTTTTGAAAAAATCTTCGGAATATAAAGCGTCATCATCGGCTTTTTGTGATAATAGGCGGTTGATGCGGCTATTCCTTTTCTTATTTCAAATGCGCCTTCAAAGCAGTCTGCATAATTTTTAAAAATATATTCCTTGAATTCTTCGATATAATTCATTTTCTCACTTCCGTTTTTTTCTTTTTATGGTCAGATGCGATTTATGTTTTTTATCTTTATGGCATTTAATTAAACAAGGCTGTGCTTATCGCT
>CAVHKC010000219.1:0-1194 GCA_963636455.1 Ruthenibacterium lactatiformans | reverse complement strand
ATATGGCTTATTTCTTCTCCGTCAATCAGGACAGCGTCAAACCTGCAAAATGCATTCATCGGATATCCGTTTCTTTTCATAAAGCATACTGCTGTTTTCCTGATTGTTTCCTGCTTGGATTTTGAAATTGCATATTGCGCACCGCCAAAGCTCTTGTCTTTGCGATATTTTACTTCGATAAAGACAAGCTCATTTGAATCCTTTGCGATAATATCAATCTCGCCTATCCTGACTTTGAAATTTCTTGCAAGAATTCGCAGACCCTGATTTTTAAGATATTCACATGCCATATCTTCGTAAAAGCTTCCCACGGCTCTCTTGTTTGTTTTTCTTTCGTTTTCCATTATTAAAAAATCCGTTTCGGCAAATCCCTGTGCCGTTTTTATATCTTACGAAAGCAGCTCATGCTTATGAACATAAGCCTTTAGAAAAAATAATGCATTATCTTCTTTCACGCCTTATATTATTCAGCGAGATAGCATTCCAATAGGTGTCATTATATTTCAAAATGTATAAACGAGCTTCTGTGAATTTCAAGCATTCCGTGTTTTTTTATTGCCGCAATATGTGCAGCTGTTCCGTAGCCTTTGTGGGAAGCAAAGCCATATTGCGGATAGAGTTTATCATATTCAAGCATTATATGGTCTCTTGTGACCTTTGCCACAATGCTTGCCGCCGCAATGCTTACGCTTTTGGCATCTCCTTTCACAATTCCCTCCTGAGGAATTTCAATTTGCGGAATCTTCACGGCATCTGCCAGAATAAAATCCGGAACCAGGCCGCCTGTCATGCGTTCCTGTTCAAATTTCTTTTCGGTCTGATATTTCACAAAATCTCTTACAACCTCGTGAATGTCTCTTCCTTGGGTTTGGATTTTGCTGCAGTCTGTAAGATTGGCAATCGCTTTCCTCATTGCATAATATGTCGCCTGAAGAATGTTGATTTCATCGATAATTTTCGCACCTGCCGTGCCTATTCCCACAGCCTGCGCCTTTGAAAGTATTTCAAGATACAATGCCTCTCGCTTTTTTTCGCTCAGCTTTTTCGAATCATTAAGATAAAGAATCTCACTTTCGGGATCGTCAAGCTTCAAAACAACAGCACCTGCAACAACAGGTCCTGCAAAAGGCCCTCTGCCCGCTTCGTCTATACCGCAAATATAAGCGCAGTTTGAATATCTGCGCTCATATATTT